>CAMWIU010000041.1 GCA_947174385.1 uncultured Treponema sp. | reverse complement strand
AAAGTTTTACGGGGATTTTCGGAAGCGCGAGCCACGTGATGAAAACCGCAAGAATCGCGAGTTCCGAAAAAAGCGTGAAGAGCCTGCCCGCGAAAAACGCCGCCATTTGCTTTGCCAAGCCCGACGCGGAATCCACTCTGCCGTCGAACACCCAAGTGCGATTCGTGAAAAATTGGAAGAGCACGCAGACGACCCAGCAAATCGCGTTGTTGACGAAAACTCCTATGGCTGTGAATCTGTCGATGGCGACGAAAAGAAAAAAATTCAGGAAAAACGCGAGTCCGCCAAAAAACAAATATAGCAACGCCGTCTTGTATTTTTTGTAGAACGGCTCGAAAATCCGCAAGAAAGGAAGCGACATGATTTTGTCGAAAATGTCGCGCCGCGCAAAATTATTTCCTTGCGAATTCTCGCCTTCGAAATTTTTTTGCGAATCTTCAATTTGCGTCGCTTGCATCATTTGCGTTTCGGGATTTTTCGTTTCCATTTTATTTTGCATTTTGCAAACCTACAGGATTTTTTCCAAGCAAGTTTTCAGCGGAACGAGTCCCATCGCATCGTAAAACGCGCGCGCGCTTTTGTTGCTTTCCCAAACGTTCAGCGTGACGTTATAGAAGCCGTTCGACTTCGCGAAATCCAAAACATAATTGTAGAGCGAAGTTCCGATGTGCTTGCCGCGCAGATTTTCGTCAACACAAAGGTCGTCGATGTAAAGCGATTTTTTCGGCGCGCGAACATTGTCGTTCGTAAAATCCTCCACGACGCAGAACGCATAGCCTTGAACGAAATCGGCTTCGTCCACGCAAACAAAAACTGGGCGGCTCTCGTCGCGCAGGATTTCTTTGAGCTGCGAATCATCATATTTTTTCGCGTTCGCCCGCCACAAATCCGGCCGCCCTTCGTAGTGCACCATCAGCACTTGTTCCAAAAGCCTGTTCAAACCGTCAATGTCTTTTTCTTCAGCATGTCTAATCATAATTCCATTTTATTGCAAGCGCGAATTTTTTGCAATCGGTTTTTTGGGAGGGAGAGGCTACAGCGTTTCAAAGATTGAGCTGTCGCATCATTGTTACACAACAAGTCAACAGTTTGTCCATACAATCCCATTAGCACGCAGTCACAAATAAAACATATAGAAATCACTCTGTTAAAGTTCCACTCTTTATATAATATTTTATTCTTTTTTTTTTGCAAAATGAAATTACTTTGTTTGCTTCTTCATTATAAAATTGTTTGTACTTTTTATATTGGGAAACATTCTTAGAATAATGCATCATTCCAAAAATAATCTTATCAACAAAAGAAATTGCATTTAGTATATCCATTAGGTCTTGTTCAATAATATTCGGAGTTGGATAAGGCTCTATGCTCACCCAAGTCTTACAACCTTGAGAATGTAAATATTCCAAACCTTTTATTCTCTTTTCAAATATAGCAGAGTTGCTTTCAAATTTTTTTCTGAATTTTTCATCAAGAGAAACCAATGTAATGCCATATTCATTTTTCTTTGAAAAATTTATTAACTCTTTTGGCAATATTCCTTTCGTTAAAACATTGCATTGAATATTAGCATTGTTTAGTTTCTCTATGGCATTCAAACTCATTTTTTTTACTTCCTTGTAGCCAACCATAAATGGATCGGTTGTAAAACAAAGCTGAACTGATTTTATTTTCCCTTGCAGGCGTGGTATTTCTTTATCCAATAATTCAAGTGTATTGCTTACAAGTTTTGGCTCTTTCCACTCATCTAATGATTTTACTTTTCCAAAGCGTCGAGCCATAAGATAGGCATAACAAGGATAAGTACAACTATGCGAACAACCAAGAACGTGATTCATTGTATAATCACCATACTCTACACCAGTTTTATAGAGCATAGACTTGCGAGTTATTGTATTCATCATATAGACCTAATTTCAACTGACTGGTTACGTTTTTCTTCCCAAAAAACTCTTTTTTCTTTAGAAAATTGCTTAAGTTCGGGAAATCTTCTCACTATTAGCATATTTTCTTCTTCCAACTTTTTTAGAATATTTATGATATTTTGTGGTTTACAAATTATTCCATTTTCTGTAATAAATTTTGAAATAAACACATTTAAATGCACAAATTCTTTGCAATTCTTCAAAAATTCACAAATTTTTTGTTTTACCACAATTTCATCAATAATCTCATTTTCTGGCGATTCGTCAAATTCGAATAACAATCCTTGCTTTTGAGTTTGAATATAAACCAAATGCTCAAACCTTTTGCATATATTCTTAAACATTAGAATACAACCATCTTCATTGTTAGTCATATGAATCATTCTATATTTTGGTAACCCTCCAGCTTTTAGACGTATGGGCATATTGACAACATATTTATAAAAACTTTGCAATCTTTTACAAAATTCAGTTGTTATTTTTCGTTCGGCTTCATAACAATCAAATTTTTCTGAAATATAATCTCTTAGAATTTCCTGCCAATAATTTCCACCAGCAACAGCATCTAGTTCAGAAATTGAAAGTAAATTAGAAAAATTAAAATAAAAACTCGAATCTACAATTTCTACAATAATATCATCAAGGCTCTTTATTATTCCATCATCTGCTTTTAATACCCTACAAGCCTCTCGTATAAATCCAAAACTATTAAAATTAAGCAACACCTCAACAGAATTTGCACCTACCTGCGTAAAATATCTAAACAAATTAAAATCTAAACATTTTACACCATATGGATCAATATATAAGAATAAATTTTGTCCACTCTTATTCTGTAAAATAGATTTTACAGAATCAACATATGTATGCTTTATTATTTCAATATTATTAAATCCAATTAGATTTTCTGAAAGTTCATCTCCGTATTTTTCTTCAATGAAGTAACTGCGCATCAACAGATTTTTGACAGAGGAGGTTTCTTTGCATTCTTCAATAATTTTTAAAGCAATCAAAGGAGAACCATCATTTCCATCTGCAAATTTTCCTTTACCAGCAAAACAATCAATATAATTTACAGGAAGTCTCGTAAACATAATTTTTTGCATATATGGTTTTAGATAACAAGCAAGTAATTCATCTTTTATTTTTGACCACTCTTTTTTCGTCTCAAAAAAATCTGAAGTATATTTTGACATTTTTCCTTCCTCAATAATTATAACTTTTCCAAAATGTGTAAATATTCCACAGTCGAATCGGCTTTGTTAAATCGATTTGAATCTGCTTTGAAACGCTGATATTCCGTTTGCGCCAAATCGTAATGTCCGTATTCCGACATAATTTTTTTTACGTCGTCGCAGCTCATCAAACCTTCGTTGTTGTATGAAAGAAAAATGTATTTGAATTGCGCGTTTTTTATCAATTCCTCGAATTCGTCTTTTACAGTTGAAGCCGAACAATATTTTGAACGCGAATATTTTCTCAATCCGGTTTTTCCTTGCGGCACAAACGGCTTGTATTCGGCAATCGTATTAAGCATATGATAATTCGCGCCGTATTGTCTAGAATTATATGGCGGGTCAAGATAAAGTATGTCTCCGCTGATTTCCTTTATCAATTCGTTTGCATCTTTATTAAAAACTTCATGTTCATTGTCGTTTGCTTCAAAAGTTGCACCTTCAAGAATCATGTCCTTTTGTGCGGACTTTTTCAACTTTTTCAAAAATGCGCCGTAAACGGAAGCCGTGTTCGCAACCTTGTCCGCGCTTTCAAGCAAACTGCAAAGCAAAAAGTAATATTCGTTGCAGGTGATTTTTTCGCTTGTTTGCCATTCTTCAATTTTCGTGCGGATTGCGTCAATTTTTTTACCGTTTTCATCGGAAAAATACTGACGTTCGCCACTTCCGCCCAAACAATAATTTTTATAAACAAATCCGTCGCTTGTCAATGGGAGTGAATTTAATTCTGAAATAAGTTTCTCGACTTTTTTAAGCGGTTTGTGATTTTCGATATAATTTTTGTTAAGGACATAACTGTAAAATTCCGCATCGTTTGAAATTATTTTTTTTACATGCGTTTTAAAAGTTCTTCCCACGATTCCCGTTCCAGCAAAAATATCGCAGAAAACTTTTTGGGACAAATCTTCACCACAAACTGATTTTATTACGGAGGGAAGAAAAGATTGACAAAGTTTGAGTTTTGAGCCGATATAGTTCATCACAATACTCCACTGCATTAAATATTAAATTGTTGTCGCAAACTTCGTATTCAATATATTTGAGAGGAAGTATTCCGTTATAAAAAAATGCATTGTCATTTTTCATCTCCATATAGTTTTTTCATAATAAAGTCTGTAGTGTTTTCGCTTGCTTCTTTTGCTATTCGTTTCACCGATTGTTTTCTATATTCAACAGGATCGTATTGATAACAACCCTTGCAGCCCAAATCTTCTGAATAATTTTCATCGCCTTCATAAAATGAATACGGATTACCTTTTAAATTTTTTGCATCCCAACGTTTATCTGTTTTTTTGCATTCTTTGCAAATTTGACGTTTCACATCATTTGCGGCTTTGCACAAAGGTTGAAAATCTTCAAGAGTCTGCGTCTTTATATTAGAAATCCTTGCATCTGCCTTTCTACCATCTTTATGATCAATTTCGATTTTTGTATTTACGGAATTCCCGTTAACGCCCAACATTACGCATTTTTTGGTCTTGTAAAAATCTTTAATATCTTTTCTTATCGCTTGATTAAAAGAATCATCCTTACAAAAACCGTTTGTTCGAACTTTTTGGATTGCACCTTGCACAGGAAATCTTTCCAGTTTGTACTTTTTTGCGAGATTTCCGTCTTCTCTACCCCATGACCAACCGTTTGTGAACATTAAATCAGCATATTTTCCTGTAAATTCGGATTTTTCAACCCAACGACTTACACCGTTTTTATCAGGTTTCGCCAATTCCAAAAATAATTCGATTTGCGTTTTTTTGCCCATAATTAAAACTCCTTTTTAAATACAAAAATATATTCATGCTTAAATAAAAAATAATCGCTGTTCAAGGCTCTGTATTTCCAAATTCCTTGCGCTCCGAGTTTTCCGCGATTTCCTTCGATATTTTTTACGATAATTCCTTTCATCTTGCATTTGAAATTTCTTTTGATTGCGTCCATAACATAAAAGCCAAGCGGAACGACTTCACTGTTTTTGTAAACATCGCCAATTACAATGGCAAAATATTTTCCTTTTGCAAGATACGTTAATCCGTTTTCCATCGCTTGCCTGATTTTATCAATAAATAAATCCAACTTTGCAATATGCGACAAATCTTCTTCCTTTTCCGTAAATTTTACGATATCCATATAAGGCGGATGCGCGATCAGAAAATCCACTTGTTCCGATTCAACAAACCGTTTACTTTGCCCCATGCACAAATTGAATTTTTCTTCATTCGTCACGTCGCAATTATGTATAATATATTTTATTTTTGTATCCACCATTTTTTGATTTATGTAATTTATCATTTCATCATTTATGTCAAAGCCGATGTAATTGCGCACGAGTTTCTCGCATTCATAAAGCGTAGTTCCGCTACCTGTAAAGAGTTCCAGCACTGCGTCGCCTTCTTTTGTGTAACGCTTAATCAACTGGTACGGAATTTGCGGAACGAAATTTCCGTGATAATTGTTTTCATGTTTCCCGCTTGAATCCCGCTTGTCTATAATCCAAAGGCTGTCCACATTTATATCGCTTGTATGCCAATCACCATTGGTGAAAAGTTTAGTTTTCATCATCGTATAGCATATCAAATTTCTAAAAAAATTACCATAGGTTTTATTAGATAAGTACAAAGCAACTATATATTATAGAAATACAGGAATCTTGAATAAAATCTTGCACAAAATGCATTCTGAAACACCGTTTCAAGTACAGCCGAATTTATTTCCGCAAAAACGTAAACGTATTTGCGGAAATACGCATGCAAATTTACGGAAATATGTGCGCGTATTTCGGGAAATATTTTTACGTATTTCCGCAAATATTTTTAAAAGCAATTTTTTGCAATCGGTTTTTTTTGTGTGTGGGGGGGCTACAGCGTTTCAATCGGGCAATTGTTTTGCTTTGCCCACCTGATGACGGCGTTCATTTTCTTTTGGTAGCCTTTTACGCCCTCGCTCTGCAACCATTCAAGGTTGTCAAGGTCAATGCGGAAAGACACCGCCTTTTTTGCGGGCTTCCAGTTCCGCAGATGTCCGCCTGAGAAATTCTTTATTTCGGGGATGTCCGAAAAGTCTATGTTCTTCCGCAATTCGGCGATTCGTTCAGCCGTAAAATTGTTTGCACCATTCTTCATATCTGCGCTCCTCCTCATTAGTGGAAATCCGGGCGGATATTATCCTAATCCGCTCCCGAAAACATACGTTATGTATATACATTTTGTCAAGGCATATTTTTTGCTTTTTTAAAAAATCGCGTCTAATCTTTTTAATGCCGCTGTATTCCAAAGAAAACACTGCATCGGCATTGCCCCTGACAATCAGTTTGTACACATTGAAATCTTCATAGCCATTTTTGTCAAAGCCAATGTCCTCGCCGCGCTGTTGTGGCAACAATGCCTTAATTAGTACGCACAAGAGGAACATGGTCGGCAATAGGGTCGTAGCATATAACTACGCCTGCATAGCGCACGCCGATTTTTTGCGGCATTCCCTCGATTTTCATAGCCATATCGAGTATGACACGAACCTTTTTGTCGTTTTTGTACATATCCTTTAATTTGTCGAAATCTGATTTCCGCATTTCGTCTTCACATTCATCCGATTTCAAAATGCATTCCAATTGATTCTTTCTCGATTCCATCATTGGAATAAATCTAGTTATTTTTACAATTTCCGAATCAGGGTAGTTGTAAATGCGTCCTACACATCTAATCGCAATGCTTGCAGAAAATCTTTCGAATGTTGATATTTTTGACACGTTGCTCTCGCCGTAGCGCACTTTTAGTCCATCAAATGTGAGCTTACGCAAAAACTGTTCGGCAGTCATACCTTCGGGCGGAATGTATGAAGACAGCAACTGCTCTTTTTTGATAAGATACGGATCACACTTTTCAGCAATTTCCAAACTTGCGGCGAGCGCGTCCTCGTACGGCAATGCGGCGTACATTTCATCGTAGTTTTTAATGTAGAATTCATCCGTCAAAAAAAAGTTGGAGTCCGACACATCCACATCGACATCAGCATTTCCGGACACCGAACAGTCGGATATTGCCAAAAGCACCTTTTGCGTTTCGGAATCGACTTTGGTAGAATAGTGCGCGTCGTTGGTGGCAACCACCTTGACGGAATTTTCCTTGGCAAGACGAATGAGGTGCGGCAAAACAATTTTTTGTTTATTCATATCGTGATTTTGGATTTCCACATAAAAATCATCGCCGAACACATCCTTGAATTTTTTTATCCAAGCGTCGGCAAGCGCGAAATCGTTTTCGAGTATCGCCTGCGGAATCACGCCCGCAAGACACGCCGAAAGCGCGATAAGTCCCTCGCTGTGCGCCTTGATGAATTCGAAATCCACGTGCGGATTATCATACGTGCCTTCGGCATATCCTTCGGACACAATTTTTACGAGGTTGTGATAACCTGCTTCGTTTTTGGCAAGCAGCACCAAATGGTAGAGCTTGGGCGGCACATTGTCTTTGCCCTTTTCTCGCACATGCATATTGTCCGTCATGCACACTTCGCACCCGATAATCGGCTTGACTTTAAACGGACGACGCTCTGCCATAAAATCCAAAAAGTCGGCGCGAAAATCAGTGTGCCTAACCGCAGCCTGCAAAAACTTTATTACCCCGTACATATTGCCGTGATCGGTTATGGCAATTGCAGGAATGTTCAGCTTATCGCAAAGTTCGAAAACCTCGTAGATACGAACCGCGCCGTCAAGCAAGGAAAACTCCGTATGAACATGCAAATGTGCAAATTGTTTCATTCTTTTTCTCCTACATATATAATTTTTTTATTTGATTCAACAAGTTACTCGACGCTGTTCGGGCAAGTGTGAACGGAAACATATTCATCGGCGAGGACTGTTTGCTTTAGCAATTCTATGTCTTCCTCCGAAGCATGCCCGCTCGTGTGCAAGTCCACGATTTCAACGCCCAAGTCTTTAAGCCTGTCTAAAAATGTTTTCATATCCTCATTTTCCTTGTAGCCGCTCCACATTGAGTAAACCAGCGTCGCGCCTTGCAAGCCAATCTCCTTGTGCAATTTTTCCATATAGCCGCGCATGGACGGGCGAACGAGCATAACAAAGTTTGTATTTTTTTTGATTTGTCGCCACCCACGCCTGTTTTCAAATTTGAAAAACAATTCCTTGCGCATTCCGCTTAACGCTCGCGGCGTAAAAGCATAAACATCGCCGAATACATCTGGACGAGGAATTTTGCCGTCCGCCGCATAAGCAATCAGCGCGGTGTAGTTATCTTCGTACAATATTCGATCACTTCGCTTGGTGGCACGGTAGACGCTGACCAGCCTGTCAATGTTTGTTCCCGACTGCAACACAAATACCGGCTTGTCGTTTTTATGCATAACATCGACAAGTTTGTCCTCAAGCTCGCTTTCCGAAAAACATTGCTTTTGACTGCCAACATTCGTTCCCTCACAAATAAGCGTATCAACTTTTTTGGGTAAACGCGAAAGCAATTTTTGCTTATTTTTTCTGCCATGAAAGCGGAAATCACCGGTGTACAATACGCTTTTGCCGCCCGCCTCGAACAACAGCATATAGCTGTCAAACGCAGAATGGTCGCATAAAAACGGCGTTATTTTTATGCCGCCGACTGAAAACGACTTGCCATTTTGATAGGTGACAACATTGCTTGCGATATTCTTGCCGCGATATTCACTCACAGTCTTGACAATTCGATAAGCGCCGCCGCCGATATAAATCGGGCAGTCTTCTTTGTATTCCATAAGTCCCGCATGGTCGGAATGATAATGCGACACAACCACCGCATCGTACTTTGTATTCAGCACGTTTTTTTCTATATCGCTGAGTTCGTCGCCGCCTTCCAAAGCCTTGCCGAGTTCCACCAAGATTTTAGTTTCGCCGCAAATAATTTCTATCAAGTTTTCGCCAATCTTGTCTTTGCCACGCAAAATCTTGTATTCAAGCGACGACTCTTCGTCATTCCCACTGGACGAGCAGGACGAACAAACGCAATGCTCGTCAATTTGTTGCTGCATCGCGTTTGCTCTTGCCTCTTCTGCCACATTCTTGCTACATTTCGAATCTTTCATTTTTCATCTCCCATAAAAATTCATCTATAATATTTAATATTCAAATTTACATATTGTATGCCGAAAATGAAAGGCGGATGGACTCCGCCTATAAAAAATTTAGTTACTTACGGCACTTACGACATCCCAAAAGTATAATATGTTCGACATCAAATTTATCCAACAAATCTTTAACGAATTCATCTTCTTTAAGCTGCTTTGCGCCTTTTGTATTACTGAAAAGCACGACAACCTTTTTAATCTTCGTATCAGGCTTTAAACCAAAGTCGCTAAGTAACTTTGCTTTATCGACAATTTGAAAATACGTTTGCACTTCCACAATTGCTTTAAGCGCACTTTCAGAACTGCGATCCGATTTGATTTCGGCAAGATAGAGTTCGTCATTTTTTACAAATATAAAATCAATCTTTCCCACACCTTTATCATCCTGCTTATTTTTAAGTGGGATTTGATAATCTTTTATATCACCGAATACTGCTTTAACGTCATCGCACCATTTATTTTTATACATATTGAGAACAAACCGCTCTTCGTCCCTGTTGCTACTAGGTTTTGCCGTTTGCGCGTGGTCGTAGTTATAAGTCTCTTCCCTCGTAATTTGCTGTATTCCTTTCAATTTGAATTTACCGTTTTCGCCTTGCTCTATTTCATTATTAATTATGTAGTCGTGCGCATACTTAACGTAATTCTCGTTTGGCGTTGCAAGCACACCCACCTGATGCAAATAAGAACACTTACCTTTGTCTCGACTTCTAAGCCTTTCGACAAACTTCTCTTCGCTCAACTCTTTACTCATAATTTTCTCCTATAAAAAGCAATCATAATTTTGCAAAATTGTGATTGCTTTTTTACTTGCGTTTACAATAAAATGAAAACGCACAAATTAAATATGCAAGTTTCCAACGGAAACTTAATATAATAAAAAGTGACGCTATTTTAGGCAACTTTTTATCATACATCCTTTATACTTTCTTAAAATAACTTGCCGTCTTGATTCCCGTCTTTTCGTCATTGAACCAACTTTGCTCGGATTCGTAGCCGCCATAAATAAACTTGTACAAATACCCGAAGCATGCGCCAATGCCGCGTTTGGCAATATTGCTCATTATTTCGTTGAACACTTTTTTTTTCAAATATTCCCGCTCATGCAAAACAAAAGTTTTCAGCGGCGGCACACATAGCACGTCGTTCGCAAAACGGATGTGCGCGAGCAGATCCTCGTCTTTTAGCAAATCCAAAAACAACGAGTAATATTCGCTCTCGTTCTCAACAAAACTATCCGTACCTTTATACGTCTTTAAGAAATTTTCTTCATCCCAATTCATAATCATAATTTCCATACTTATCTTTCTATATCGAATTATACATCTTTTTGAAAATTTTGTCAAGTGCGGTTAAAAATTTTTTTTAGACAAAAATACAATCCGCGTTACACGCATTCAAAACCACGTCTTGCCCATCAATTTTCCCGCGCCCCATATTGACACAATTTGAAAAAAATGCTATCCTACTTCCATCGTAGCAAAGACGCTGCGGACAAATGTTCTGCGGGATTCCCGTTTTCAGAATTTTTGTCTGCGCGTCTTTTCTTTTTTAAACTGGCTTTCATTCGTGCCGAGGTTTGCCCCGGCGTTTGCATTTATTTATAGGAGATTATGATGGACGAAAATTTCAAGACTTTGTACGAGCCTTCTTTTGAACACGATTCGTGCGGAATCGGAGCCGTGGCGAACATCGACGGGCACGCCTCGCACTCGATTGTGGACGACGCGCTTTGCATTGTGGAAAAGCTCGAGCACCGCGCCGGAAAGGACGCTCAAGGAAAGACTGGCGACGGCGTTGGAATCCTCGTGCAAATCAGCCACGAATTTTTCAAAAAGGCGGCGGACGAAATCGGAATAAAACTTGCGGGCGAACGCGACTACGGAATCGGAATGTTTTTCTTTCCCCAAGACAAATTGATTTGCGCCCAGGCAAAGAAAATGTTCGAATATCTTTGCGAAAAAGAAGGAATGAAATTCTTGGCATGGCGCGAAGTTCCGATAAACGCCGACGTGCTCGGCGAACGCGCGCGCGAATGCATGCCGAACATTTTGCAATGTTTCATCGAACGTCCTGCCGAAGTAAAAAAAGGCTTGGACTTTGACCGCAAGCTTTACATTCTTCGCAGGCAGTTCGAGCAGACGAAATTCGAAACTTACGTTGCGAGCCTTTCGAGCCGCACAATTGTTTACAAAGGAATGTTTTTGGTGAAGCAGCTTCGGACGTTCTACAGCGACCTTCAATCACCGGATTTTTCGTCCGCGCTCGCAATCGTCCATTCGCGATTTTCCACGAACACCACTCCGAGCTGGCGGCGCGCTCATCCAAACAGATTCATCGCGCACAACGGCGAAATCAACACGATTCGCGGAAACGTGGACAGAATGCTCACGCGCGAAGAAACTTTGGTTTCGAAAAATTTGAGCGAAGATGAAATGCGGAAAATTCTTCCCGCCGTTGACGCAAGCGGCTCGGACTCCGCGATGCTCGACAACACTTTGGAATTTTTGACGATGAAC
This sequence comes from uncultured Treponema sp., assembly GCA_947174385.1. Taxonomy (GTDB): domain Bacteria; phylum Spirochaetota; class Spirochaetia; order Treponematales; family Treponemataceae; genus Treponema_D. Next base: position 6,771 of record CAMWIU010000041.1, on the reverse strand, counting down.
GGAATGCCGCTTCCGCTCGCCGTGATGGTCTGCATTCCCGAGCCGTGGAAAAACGACAAGTCTATGCGCGACGAAAAGCGCGACTTCTATCATTATTGGGCAACGATGATGGAACCATGGGACGGACCTGCCGCGATTCTTTTTTCCGACGGCGACATTCTCGGCGCGACGCTCGACCGCAACGGCTTGCGTCCGAGCCGCTACTACATCACGAAGGACGGCCGCTTGATTCTTGCAAGCGAAGTGGGCGTTTTGGAAATCGACGAAAAAAACATTTTGAAAAAATCGCGGCTCGAGCCGGGAAAAATTCTTCTTGTCGATACTGTTCAGAAAAAAATCATCAGCGACGATGAAATCAAAAATGAATATGCGAGCAATCATCCTTACGGCGAATGGCTCAGTCAAAATCTCGTTCATTTGCACGACCTCAAAATTCCCAACAAAAAAATTCCAGTTTATACACAGGAAGAGCGCGACAGAATGTACCGAGCGTTCGGCTGGAATTATGAGGACGTGAACGAAATGATTTTGCCGATGGCGAAAAACGGAAGCGAGCCAATCGCCGCAATGGGCGTGGACACTCCGCTCGCCGTGATGAGCGAAAAGCATCCTCCGCTTTTTTCCTATTTCAAACAAATGTTCGCGCAAGTTACGAATCCTCCGATTGATTCGCTTCGTGAAAAAATCGTCACGGATACGACCGTTTATTGCGGAAGCGACGGAAACATGCTCGAAGCGCAAAGCAAAAATTGCGGCGTTCTTGAAATCAACAATCCGATTTTGACTGGCGTTGACATGATAAAAATCAAGGCGTTGAACACGGACACGCTCAAAGCCACGACGGTTTCGCTTTTGTATTACAAGAACACTTCGCTCAAGGACGCGCTCGACGAACTTTTCGTTTCGCTCGAACGCGGCTATAGGAACGGCGCGAACATCATCATTCTTTCGGATCGAGGCGTTGACGAAAATCATGTCGCGATTCCTTCGCTGCTCGCAGTGAGCGCGGTGGAACAATATTTGATTCGCACGAAAAAGCGCACCGCAGTTTCGATAATTTTGGAAAGCGCGGAAGTGCGAAACGTCCATCAGGCGGCGATGATTTTGGGATACGGCGCGCGCGCGCTCAATCCGTATTTGGCGCACGAATGCATCGCGGAACTCATCGACCAAAAACTTTTGGACAAGGACTATCACACCGCGATCGACGACTACAACAACGCGCTTTTGAACGGCATCGTAAAAATCGCGGCGAAGATGGGAATCAGCGCGGTGCAGTCCTATCAGTCGGCGCAGATTTTCGAAGCCGTGGGAATTTCAAAAGAAGTCATCGACATTTATTTTACGAACACGGTGAGCCGCGTCGGAGGAATCACGCTCAAGGAAATCGAAGAGGACGTGAACTTTCATCACGACAAGGCGTTCGATCCGCTCGGGCTTGAAGTCAATTCGCATCTCGACAGCGTTGGCGTTCACAAAATGCGACGAGGACCTACTTGCGAAGATCATCTTTATTCGCCCGAGACAATCATCGCGTTGCAGGAAGCCACGCGAGCGGGCGATTACAAAAGATTCAAGGAATACACTCAGCTCGTGGATTCGACGGAACATCCGCACACGCTTCGCGCGATGCTCGAATTCGATTTTCCAAGCGACGGCGGAATTCCAATCGAAGAAGTTGAACCGGCGAATGAAATCGTAAAGCGTTTCAAAACCGGCGCGATGAGCTACGGCTCGATTTCCGAAGAAGCGCACAAATGCATGGCAGAGGCGATGAATCATTTGGGCGGAAAAAGCAATTCGGGAGAAGGCGGCGAAAAAGTTGAGCGGCTCGGCTCGAAATTCAATTCGGCGATAAAGCAAGTGGCTTCAGGACGCTTCGGCGTTACGGAAGAATATTTGCTTTCGGCGAAAGAGATTCAAATCAAAATGGCGCAAGGCGCAAAGCCCGGCGAAGGCGGCCACCTTCCCGGAAAAAAAGTTTATCCATGGATCGCGCACACTCGCTATGCCACTCCGGGCGTTTCGCTGATTTCGCCTCCGCCTCACCACGACATTTATTCTATCGAAGATTTGGCGGAATTGATTTACGATTTGAAGAACGCGAACCGTGCGGCAAGAATTTCCGTGAAGCTCGTAAGCGAAGCGGGCGTTGGAACAATCGCGGCGGGCGTTGCGAAAGCCGGCGCGCAAGTGATTTTAATTTCCGGGCACGACGGCGGAACTGGAGCCGCTCCAATCAGTTCGATTCACAACGCGGGCTTGCCTTGGGAATTGGGCTTGGCGGAAACTCATCAGACGCTCATCCAAAACGGCTTGCGTTCGCGCGTTGTAATCGAAACCGACGGCAAACTTATGAGCGGGCGCGATGTCGCGATAGCAGCGTTGCTCGGCGCGGAAGAATTCGGATTTGCGACCGCGCCGCTTGTTTCGATGGGCTGCATGATGATGCGCGTTTGCAACTTGGACACATGCCCGTTCGGAGTGGCGACGCAAAACGAAGCGTTGCGAAAAAAGTTCAAAGGCAAAGCAGAATACGTCGAAAACTTCATGCTTTTCATTGCGCAGGAATTGCGCGAAATCATGGCGCGCCTCGGCGTGCGAAGCGTCGAAGAAATGTGCGGCCGTTCCGACTTGCTCAAGATAAAAGAAAAACTTCCTGCAAGCCGCGCAGGTGTCTTGGACATGAGCAGAATTTTGCAACGCGAAAATTCCGCAGAAAAAAATTCCACGGACGAAAATGAAACGCATTTCAATCCGCAAGACGCTTTCGACTTTAAATTGAACTCGACTTTGGACGAAAAAATTCTTTTGCCCGAATTCGAAAAGCTTCTCAAAAAGAATGACATTGGCGGAACGAAGCGCGGCAAAAATTGCGATGCGCCGAACAAGGAATTTTTCGAAAAGAAATTCAGCATAACTTCTTCGCCGATAAAAATCCAAAGCACGGACAGAACGTTCGGCACGATTTTGGGAAGCGAAATTCAAAAACAATTTGGCGGCGCGATTTGCGAAGACGCTTTCACCGTTGACGTTCGGGGAGGGGCCGGGCAGTCATTCGGCGCGTTCATTCCGAAAGGTCTTTCATTGAAATTGGAAGGCGATGCCAACGACTATTTGGGCAAAGGCTTGAGCGGCGGAAAAATCGTTGTGCGCACTCCAAAAGATGCCGAATACAAATCCGACGAAAACATCATAATCGGAAACGTCGCACTTTTCGGCGCGACCGGCGGACAAGCGTTCATCAACGGAAAAGCTGGCGAAAGATTTTGCGTGCGCAATTCAGGCGCGACCGCCGTTGTGGAAGGATGCGGCGACCACGCGCTTGAATACATGACGGGCGGCACGGTCGTAATTTTGGGCGAGACAGGAAAAAATGTCGCGGCCGGAATGTCGGGCGGAATCGCGTACATTTTAGACGCAAGCCACGAGCTTTACAAAAAGCTGAACAGCCAGCTTGTTTTGATGGAAGAAATTTCCGACGAGCACGACGAATCGAATTTGCGCGCGCTGATTCAACGCCATGCCGAAGAAACAGGCTCGCAAGTGGCAAAGAATATTCTTGAAAATTGGAAAGAATTTATTCCGCGCTTCAAGAAAATAATTCCGAGCGACTACAAAAAAATGCTCGCCGAAATCAGCAAGGCGGAAGAGCGAGGCTTGAATCACGCGGACGCGGAATTGGAAGCGTTCAAAAAAATGACGGCGTAAATTTCTCGCATTTCAAAGTCCGCGCGAAAATTTGCGCGGATTTTATTATTTTTCCGCCTTCGTTTCTTCCGCGCTTTCCACGGCCTTCCACAGCATAAAATTATTTTCAAAGTGCCACTTTATCCTGCCTTCGCTGTACAAATAAGAAAGGTACGAGCGGACGGTGCTGCCCACGAGCGTGTATTGGCTCAAGCGCAGCGGGATTTCGTTTTCGTCCGCGAATTCTTTGAGGACTTCTTCCCACGTGCGCGGCGTTTTCAAAATGCGCTCGAGCGACTTTTCATTTGAAATCGTGGAAAGCAAATTGAATTCCACCAATTCCGAAATCTCTTCGTAAACTCCGCCGTGGCTCGGAACGTAAAAGTCAGCCTTTGTCGCGCCGATTTTTTCGAGGGAAAGTTTGAACTGCTTCACGTCGTACAAAAAAGGCATCCAATATCGCGCGAGCATTTCGCGCCCGAAAATTCCGTCGCCAGCAAAAAACGCGCTTTTTCCGTTCGGGCATTTCGCGAGAACGCCGACCATTTCCATGTAATGCCCCGGAAGCGGAACGAACTCAAATTCAAATCCGCCGCCAAGCGAAATTTTTTCTCCTCCGGAAATTACCCTGTCCGCGAACGAAGCCTCCGCGCGGTGATACGGCGAATGGAATTCGGGAAGCGGAAATCCGCCTGCGGAAATCGCGCCGGGAATTTCGGGAGTTTCCATTATTGATTTTTCTTTTTGCGTCGCCCAAACTTGGCATCCGTTTTTTTCAACGAGCCATGAATTTCCGCCGACGTGATCCGCGTGTCCGTGCGTCGCGATGATTGCCTTCACAAAGAATTTTTTGAAGACTCGTTCGCATTCGCAAAAAATTTTCTGCGCGTATTCCGCCGTCTCGCCAGAGTCGATAAAATAAATTTCGAACGCGCCGCGATTTTCAATCGCAATCACTCCGACATTCGTCGAGCCTGCAAAAACATACGCTCCGTCAAAAAGCCGATTCAGCTTCAATTGTTCAATTCGCATAATTCATTGTAGCGGTTTTGCCTGCTATTGACAATCGTTTGATTTGAATTAAAATGAAATTATGAAAATAATTTCTTGGAACGTAAACGGAATTCGGGCGGCACAAAAAAAAGGATTTGCGCCGTGGCTTTTAAATTGCGGAGCGGACGTTGTGTGCATTCAAGAAACGAAGGCCTCCCCCTCGCAGCTCGACGACGAACTTTTGCAGCCGAAAGATTTGAGCGGCACGCAATACAAGTCATTTTTCAATTCGGCGAAAAAGCCAGGATATTCAGGAACGGCGATTTATTCGAAAGCCGCTCCCGACAAAATCGAAAATTTGGGAAACGCGCTTTTCGACGACGAAGGCCGCGTGACTTGCGCATTCTACGGCGACATCGCAATTGTGAGCGCGTATTTTCCGAACAGTCAGGACGGCGGAAAGCGGCTGGAATACAAGCTTTCGTTTTGCGATGCAATTTTTTCGTATTGCAAAGATTTGGTGGCGCAGAAAAAAAATGTCGTCCTTTGCGGCGACTACAACATCGCGCACAAGCCAATTGATTTGGCAAACCCAAAGTCGAACGAAGGCAACGCCGGATTTTTGCCCGAAGAGCGCGCATGGATGGACAAGTTCACGCAAGGCGGATTCGTTGACACGTTCCGGCATTTTTGCCAAGAGGAAAAGCAATACACTTGGTGGAGCTACCGATTCCACGCCCGCGAAAAAAATGTCGGATGGCGAATCGACTATCATTGCGTGAACGAAGAATTCTTGCCGCGCGTAAAATCCTCGAAAATTTTGGCGGACGTGATGGGAAGCGATCATTGCCCGATTGAATTGGAAATTGAAGAGTGAAATGCGGTGAAAAAAATTTTTTGTAAAGAAAAAGTTTTTTTGTGTGGGGTTCGCGTGTTTGAAAAGTTAGAAAAAATCCGTGAACAATTTTGAAAAATCGTCCACGGATTTTTTATTAGACAAAATTACCAATTAAATCTGCTTCATCACATTGACCATTTCGATTGCGCCAAGTGCGCAGTCGTAGCCTTTGTTTCCGCTTTTCGCGCCCGCGCGTTCAATGGCTTGCTCCAAATTGTCGGTGGTGAGAATTCCAAACAAGACCGGAACTCCGCTCGAAAAACTCGCCTGCGCGATTCCCTTGCTCACTTCGGCGCAAACATAATCGTAATGCGAAGTGCTTCCGCGAATCACCGCGCCAACGCAAATTATTGCGTCATACTTTTTGCTTGCCGCCATTTTTTGAGCGACCACAGGAATTTCGAACGCGCCCGGAATCCATACCGCCGTGATGTTTTCCTCTTCCACGCCGTGCCGGACAAGGCCGTCCTGTGCTCCTTCGAGCAACTTTTGCACGATTACCGAATTGAAGCGCGAAGCCACAATTCCCACTTTCATGCCGCTTGGCGCGACAACTTTTCCTTCGATCAATTTCATAATTTCCTCCTGATTGGAAAAATTTATTGCGGCAAAATTATTCTTCTTGCGAATTTTAATAAAACAATTTTCTGTCATGATGGCACAATTGCTATTTTTCGCCGCTCAGTCTTTCTAACATTTGTGCTTAATTTCAGAAAATATTTTATCACGGAATTTCAAATCATTCAATATGTTTTGAAAATTTCAGATTGGGCGTGCCCCGCGTTGCGGGTCGGGCTGTTCCGGGTTGCGTTTACACTTCATTCCAGTCGCCGCCCGCGTCGTCTGGAACGCGCTTCGCGCGCCCTCCACATCCCTCACGCAGACAAAATGAAATTCAAACACCCCCTCCCTGCGAATCACCCCTTGCAAATTGCCCGACTGAATATCTTTTATCATCGGCAATATTTTTTCGGGCGGCAAATTCCACCATTTCAATCGCAGCAATTGCTCGATAACATCGTCGGGAAATCGCTTGCGGATTGGTTTTGCCGGAATGCCGCCGACAATCGTGTAAGGCGGAACGTCCTTTGTAACGACCGCGCGCGTCCCGATAATTGCGCCGTCGCCAATCGTCACGCCTGCCATAATGACAGCCTCGTAGCCAATCCAAACATCGTTGCCGATTACGA
>CAMWIU010000040.1 GCA_947174385.1 uncultured Treponema sp. | reverse complement strand
TACTGTCGAAATGAAAAAAAAATCGCAAAAATAAAATCTGAATGAGATAAAAAAAACTAGTTTCCGGAAAGCGTTTTTTTCCAGCGTGCGATCAACTGCAACGCGGAAATCGGAGTCATGTTGTCCGTGTCCGCAGAACGGATTTCGCCAAGTATGATTTCCTCTTCGCTGAAAAGTTCATTGCTCGCAGGCGGAATAGCGGAAACAGGATTTTTACCTTGGGGCGGATTTTTTCTGCCAGTCGAATTTTCGCCTTGAAATTCGGATTCGCCGTGCAAATTCGATTTCTCGGAATCCGCGTCACCGTACGAAATAGCGTCATCAGGAGAAAGCGCGTTTCCGAAGCCCTGCGCCTGAATCCAAGAGAGAATTTCACTCGCACGCAAAATCACGCTTTGAGGAATGCCCGCGAGTTGCGCGACATGGATTCCGTAGGAATTTCCGGCCGCCCCCTCGCTCACTTTTCGCAGGAAAATTATCGTTCCGCCTTCCTCGCGCATGTCCATTCGCAAAAGTTTAAGCAGCGGATGCTCAAGGTGAGTGAGTTCGTGATAATGCGTGGCGAACAGCGTGCGGCATTTTACAACGTCCAAAAGATGCTCGCTCACCGCCCACGCAATCGAAAGCCCGTCCTCGGTGGAAGTGCCGCGCCCCACTTCGTCCATTATGACAAGCGAGCGCGATGTCGCGCCACGAAGAATTCTCGCAGTCTCAGTCATTTCCACCAAAAAAGTCGATTCCCCGCGCGAAAGGTTGTCGCTCGCGCCCACGCGACAAAAAATCTTGTCCACAATTCCAATTTTTGCAAAAGCCGCCGGAACGAAACTTCCTGCCTGCGCAAGCAGCGCGATCAGCGCGTTCTGCCTAAGGAACGTAGATTTTCCAGCCATGTTAGGACCAGTAATCAGAGAGAACGCGGGCAAGCGAACGCCCTCATCTTCGCCGCGTTCCAAGCCGGACGCAATTTCCAAATCGTTCGGAACGAATTCTCCAGAGGGCAGATGTTTTTCCACGACAGGATGGCGGCCGCCTTCGACAATAAATTCCATCCCGTCATCAACTTGCGGACGAATCCAGCGGTTCACTCGGGCGGCTTTGGCGAACGAAGCCGTCGCATCGACATAGGCAATTTCTCGGGCAAGGCTCATCAAATACGGAACAAATTGCGCAAGGCGCGCGCGCAATTCCAAAAAAAGATTTTTTTCGGTTTCTACAATATTCGACGACGCGTCAATAAGTTCGCGCTCCAATTCCCGAAGCCGCTCCGTGGTGTAGCGTTCCGAATTCGTGAGAGCGCGCTTCATTATGAAATGTTCGGGAACGCTCGAAACTTTCCCTTTGGTCACTTCCAAAAAATATCCGAACGCGCCGTTGCTCTTTATGCGGAGATTCGCGATTCCAGTGGCTTCGATTTCCTCGTCCAAATAATCCGAAAGGATTTCGTTGAAGTTGCGCTCGATTTCCTTGTAGCGGTCAAGTTCGGCAGAATAACCTTCGCGGATAATCCGGCCTTCGTTCAAAGCCGTGGAAGGATCGTCGCAAATCGCACGCCATATAAGGCTTGATATTTCCTCCGCCGTTTCCGTATCGCCTGCTTCAAATCCGCATGCAAAAAGTTTTTCCCGAAGCGAAATCCACGAATCAAGGCTTGCCGCCAGCGCGAGCAAATCTTTCGCGTGCGCCTTTTCCATGGAAATTCGCGAAGCAAGCCGCTCGACATCAAGGATTTTCGAAAGCCGATCTCGCGCGAATTCCAAAAGTTCGTCGTTTTCAAAAAAGAACGAAACGTGCGCTTGCCGCGCTTTGATTTTTTTTATGTCAGTGAGCGGAGAGGAAAGCCATTCTCGAATCGTGCGGTTTCCCATCGCGGTGAGCGTAAAGTTCACGGTTTCCAAAAGCGTGAAAGAGGAATTTCCATCGCGCAGGTTCGAAAGGATTTCCAAATTGCGCCGAGTGGAATCGTCCATCACGACGAATTCGCTTTCGCGGAAAACCTTTATCGATTTCACATGGTCAATTTTTGAATTCGTTGTCTTGTCGATGTAGTCAAGCAAAAATCCCGCCGCCGCCACTTCCGCGGAATCTTCCTCGAGCGAAAAAGACGCGAGGTTCTGCGTGCCGAATTGTCGCGTGAGCCGTTCAAACGAAGAGAGGCAGGAAAAATGCCAGTCGGGATAATACGAAACGAGCATCGCAGGAAATTGCGCCGAAGCGGAAATCACAGCGTCGTTGTCTTTCAGCGAAACGGGCAAAAGCAATTCTTTCGGAGAAGCGCGGAAAAGTTCCTTGGCGAAATTTTCCGCCATAAGAGAAGCCTGCCAACTTGTCGCAAAAAAATCCGCCGTGCTGATGTCGATGTATGCGAATCCCGCCACGCCATTTGTCACGCAAAGGCTCGCAAGAAAATTGTTCGAGGCGCGCTCAAGGTAGTCATCCTCCACCACAGTTCCCGGCGTTATGACTTCTATCACTTTGCGTTCGGTGAGACCACCCGCCGCCGCCACAGATCCTACTTGCTCGCAAATCGCGATTTTTTTTCCCAAGCGCAAAAGACGCGCGATGTAGCCTCTCGAAGCGTGGTGAGGAATGCCGCACATCGGGGACGAGCCGCGATGCGTGAGCGTCAGATTCAAAAGGCGCGAAACTTCCTGCGCATCCGAATCGAACATTTCATAGAAATCGCCCAAACGGAACAAGAGCACTTCATCTTTGTGCGCGCTTTTTATCCTGCCGTACTGCTCCATCAAAGGAGTCTGCTCGCTCATAATTTCCTTTTATATTGAAAGCGCGGCGATAACCTTGTCGGTGATGTCAACCGAAGGGCTGTACCACAAAATAAACTGGTTCTTGTCCACATTGAGGATCATCGAAAGCCCTTCGTTTTCCGCAATTCGGCGAATCGTCGCGTTGAGCTTTTTGTAAAATTCATCGTTCTGCGAAAGCGATTTCTTCAAGTTGGCAAGTTCCTTTTCCTTTGAATCCTTGTAAGTCTTGAGCGCGGCCGCCTTGGTGCGAAGTTCATTCTGATATTTTTTCACATCGTCCTTAAGCTCGAGTTCCTGCGCTTCCTGGATTTTCGCCTGAATTGAACGGATTTCCTCCGTGCGCTTGTCAAGTTCCGTCTGCACGTCCGCCTGCAATTTCTCGTAGTTTTTCATTTTGGTCGAATTTTGCGAAAAACTCGCGTAGATTCGCTCCGTGTCAACCACGCCGAAATTCGTGATTTTCTGCTGCGCGAAAACCGAGGCGCACACAATGAACGCCGCCGCAAAAAAAACAGTCTTTTTGATACTCATAACAACTCCTCCGATGAATGAATCGCGATTCTTCAAAATCCGCCACACAAAGGCGCGAATTTTATTTATTAACCATATTGAACGAAAGCACGAAATTCCAAGTTTCGTGCCATTTCACCCTTCCGTTTTCCACGCGGAAACAGTTGGCGAAAAGCAGCCGCAACGGGAACTGCGGCATGAGAATGCGAATGTCAGGTCCGACGCTGAAATAAAAATCCTCGATTCCGACATTCGAAAAGAGATCCGACGGCTCTTCCTTTATGACCACCGCGTCAAAAAATCCGTCTATGGCGAGCATTCCCGGAACGACAGGAATTCGAATCTCGAGATTGTTGCTCCACATCGCCCTTCCCTTGTCGGAATTGTAGATTTCCGTCCAACCGCGTCCGTTGAACATTCCGTCGATATAAAGTTTGTTCGTGTCGCTCACCTGCGAATGCGGAGTGGGCAACTGCACCGAATAGCTCATCAGCGCGGCGAATATAACTTTGAACGCCCATTTTTCGGTGACCGGAATATTGAGAAGCGTGTAGTAGCCTTCGAGTTTTGTGTCCATTCTCAAGAAGTAGTCCACTTCCACGGGCAGAAGTCCGTACCAAGCAATCTTTTCGCTGAAGAACCATCCTCGCGAAGGATCGTAATTTATGTCGCGCCCGTCCATGGACCATTTCGCCCAAATTGAATTGGTAAAGCCCCAATTGTTCGCATAACGCGTAATCGTCGGATCGAGCGGAGTGTAAAGTTCATCGTCATAAATGAAATTCGTGAGCGCGTCCGTAATTCCGCCCGAAAGCGTAAGAATCGCCCAGTTCGGCATCCATCGATAAGCAAGCGAATGATCCATGCTCATCTGCCATCTTTGGTATTGCATGTAATAGTCGTTGTAGACAGGGCGGCCGCTTTGGTCGAATCCGAGCCTGTACGCCTTGGCGCGCGCATGCGAGAACGAAATCGATTCGCTCCAAGTAATCGGCAATCCCCAAAGCCAGTTCTGCGAGTAGCCCAAATTTATCGACTGCTCGTCGGACGAAATTGTCGCGCCGGCGGAAACGCGCTTTCCCAATCCCAAAAAATTCGAGTTGGACCATTGGACGAAAAGCGCGAACGGCAAATCTTCGGGGTCGGTTACGCCCGAAAAAGTTATTCCGAATTCTATGCTGTTCGTCTGCTGCTCTTCCACGGAAATTATTATGTCAACCAAATTCGAATCGCTTCCCGGTTCGACGGTCGGAACGACGCTCGAAAAAAATTGGAGATTGTACAAGTTTCGAAGGCCGTTCGAAATTTTTGCCTTGGAAAAAACGTCGCCGCTTTCAATCGGAAGTTCGCGCGTTATGACGAAATCTTTGGTCTTTGAATTTCCCTTGACGATTATGTTTTCAACATGGCTTCGGTCGCGCTCCACTATGTTCACTACATAGGAAACCTTTCGCTCTGCCGAATCCCTGTTTTCCGCAGGCTGAAACGAATTTTCAGTATAGCCGTTTTCATAATAAAGGTCGCTCACGCGCATAAGGCTTTCGGAAAATTTCGTCGCGTTGAAAACGTCGCCTTTTTTGAGCGTCACCAGCGAAGAAAGCCTCTCGGTGCTGAACACTTTGTTTCCAGTGAACGAAATTTCATCGAACGTATAGACAGAGCCTTCGTAGATATAGTAAGTAATCGTGAGTTCGTCGCGATCCTTTTCTTCGTTGCGCACGACATCTCGCGTTATGTCGATGATGTTGAAATCAAGATAGCCGCGATCCATATAAAAGCGCGTGATGGCCTGCTTGTCCTGCTCGAGCTGCGACTCCTGGAACGAGCCTTTGCGAATCGTGCCCGCAGTCTTCATCTTCATTTGGCTTCGAAGTTTTTTGTTCGAAAAGGCGGAATTGCCTTCGAAATTCACGGCGACTACAGAAGTCGTGTTGCCTTCGCTTATGTTGAACGTGATGACGATTCCAGCTTCCGTTTCCTGCGCAGTATGCGAAACTTTGACATTCGTGAATCCCTTTCCAAGATAAACATCGCGCAGCGCGCGTTCTTCCGCAAACGCCTCGGACTCCACGAAAACATTTCCGACTTTTATCGTGAGTGCCTCGCGAAGCGGCGGATTGCGGACTTTTTTGTTTCCGCGGAATCTTATGGAAGAGATGACGGGCTTTTCTGTCACGGTGAGAACGAGAATCACTCCGTTCCCCGAATCGTGCGTAGCCCCAGGCTCGATATCTTCAAAATAGTTCAACGCCTCAAGTCTGTTCAAAAGATCGTAGAAGCAATCGCCCACTTTTCTTCCGATATAACTTGAGACCAAGCCCGAAAGTTCGGATTGCTTCACGCTTTGGAGCCCTTTGAATGTTATCTTTGAAATCGGGCGATCCCAATACCAGTCGTCGTCCTCTTCTTGGGCGCAGACAAAATTCGCAGAGAACGCCGTGAAAATCAGACACAGCAAGAACGCCCTGATTTTTAAATGCATCTTTTTTTACAACTCCAAATTCAAATTAAAAATTAAACTTCCATGACAACGTGAGCGCAGTATTCTGCACCAGCCGCAGGTTCACAAGGTCCTCGAAATCAGGCGCAATGCTCCATCGAACGTTGGCAAACGGGGATTCCAGCTCAAAGCCGATTTCCGGCCTGAACGAAAGCCCGTTTAGCGTGTACTTGTCGCCAGTGCGGTTCTCGTCGTAGTCCATGCGAAGCATCGCATCGACAAACATTGAATCACCCAAGTACTTTCCAATATAAACAGTCGTACCGTCCAAATAGTTACCAGCAGGATTGGAAAAACTTCCCTGCCCTTCGCCCGAAGACGAACGTCCGATTCCCTGCTTTACGGCATTTTGGACAACCATCGTCCTCAATGAAAATATATCAAAATTAAAGAAATCGCGCAAGGCGTTTTCCAATTTTCTTGTAAAAACCGTCTGAATCGTCTGGTCGCCATAAGCCAGCGCGAAATCCGCGATATTGCTGGAATCGGCGGTTATTATCGTGCCCAATATTTCCATGATTTCACGCTCGCTCTTCGCGGGGCTTGCCGAAAGGCGCGGAGAGAGTTCGCTCAAATGCTGATTGTCCACGGAAAGAGAAACGGTAACATTGTCGCCGTTTTCGTCGCGTGTCTTTGTCTCCGCGCGGACTGTTATGCGCGGATCGAAACTTTCGTCGTTGTCGCTGAAATGCACCACGCCTTCCTTTATGTAAAAATTCGTGTTGAGATAGCTCAATTCGCCGCTTCGTATAGGGACGATTCCGTCAAGCAAAAGTCTGTTTTGGTCGCCGAAATAAGTGACTTCAATTTCGCTTCCCGGAACGACGACCGCCCGCAAATACGATGAATACGAAATCTGAACGCGGCTTTCCGTGCGGATGTTCAGGGCGACATCGGTATTCGAAGTTTCGTCATCATCGTTATGAAACGGCTGCGCGAAGCCCGCGAAAATTTCGTTGAGGCGAGTCGCTCCGAATTCTGCGTTCGTGTCCTTGGCGACAAGTTCGCCCGAAACGCTCGTCCTGCCGTCTTCGTACAATATGTCCAAGTTCGCAAGGAAATCGCCCTTGACGTGGATTTCAGAAAGATTCATATTAAGCGGAACGAATCTTTCTTCGATAGTTTGAACATGCACGCCGAGACTTTCGAAAGCGAAGCCGTTCATCTGGACATTCACAGTAACGTCTACCGGCTGCCGCCTGAGCATGCATCGAGTTGGCTCGGTATAAAATTCCTGTTCAGACATGAAAAGCGTGATTTTTTCGGTGGTGGCTGGACGGCGGAAAAAATCAGGGCAGCTGAATTCCGCTGGAACGATTTCCAACGCGCCCGCGAAATATGGATTTCGGGTTGTGCCTGTTATGGAAAATCCGCCGGAAAGATTTCCTTTCCGCACTTTCACCACGTCAACATTCAGTCCATCCAAAAGCTTCGGGAGGCCTACGAACACATCGGAAAAAATCAAATTCACATCGTCGGGAGAAACACTTCCGTCCACGGAAAATCTCAGCGGAAGAGGATTTTTCATGCGCAGGCTTATGTCGCGCAAATGCGAAACAGTTCCCGAAAGTCCGATATTTTCGCTCGACGAAATCAAAAGTTCGTCGCCCGCCTTCGTAACTTCGAGATGATACGGCGCGAATTTCCTTACGCCGTTTTTTACGATCGCGCCGGCATCCAATGAAAAATTCATCACGGCAGGAATTCCGTTCTCGATTTCGCTCAAGGCACTTGCGCGCGCGGAAACTTCGGAGCTGAATTTAGAGCCAAGAATTTCGCTTTTGAAATCAAAATTCATTTCGCCTTCGAATTTATTGAAATCGAATTCCGCCGCAATTTTTTCGATTTGCGTCGCGCCGAAATCCACGGAAGCATCGCCCAATGAAATTTTTTTGTCCTCGAGCAGGCCTTGCGCCTTCACGACGAACGGCGTGTTCTGCACCGTGAAATTCGCGGCGGGCACGGAAAGCGAAACGCTCGGATTCAAAAGCATTCCGCGCACGGAAAGAGATGCGTTCACAGTATCCGAATCTCGCGAAGACCGCACGAAACGCTGCGAGCGCAAAGAAGAAATTTCCAACGCCGCGTCCACAAAAAGATTTTCGATAGTTCCGCCATTTTTGGCGTTTTCCGAATATCCTTCGATTTGAGTTTGGCGCGGAGACTCTGGAATTTCTTCAAGCGACAAAGATTCAGAAGTTTCGGAAATTTCATCCGAAAAAATTTCCTGCGAGGATTCCGCACTTTTTTCCGAAGAATCTTTTTCCGAAACGTTCCGCATCAAATTCGAAATTTCTCCCGAAAGCGAAACATGCTCTCGCCCAAGCAAATCCGAAAGCGAAAAAAGGAAAGACGCTTCCTCGAATTTTCGATTCTGCGCGAGAACAAACACACTGCCCTCGCCCGTCAAATTCGAGACGGAATCGGAATAGGAAAGATTTCTGAAAATCGCTCCAGTAGAATCGACATTCGCGGAAAAAGAAACGGCGGGACGAAGCGTGCTCTCGCTGTCGATGAGCCGCGCTTCAAAGCGCGGAATTATTACGTTCGGACCGTTGCTTAGCGCATAGGAAAAATCCGTCTCGTTCGTGAGCGAAAAAGAGTGTCCGCCAATCTGCAGCGGAAATTCTTCCACCGAAAAAAGTCCAGTAAGTACGGCTTCTTCGCCCGAAGTGTCGGTGTTCATCGAAAATCTGAATCCATATTCGGAATCAATGCTGATCCAGTTTTCGGCAAGCCGCCCCGTAAAAATGTACGGAATCTCGTTCAGCTCAAGTCGTCCCACGATGGAGCGGTCGCCGCCTTCTCCCAAAAGCACGCTCTGCGCGTCCATCAAAAGTCGCTGCTTCGCGAACGTAACTTCCAAACGCTCAAGGTTGATGATCTCGCGGTTGCCGTCCGCCGAAAGCATCAGCATTTGGTCGTCGCGAACCGTGTTGGCGATGAAGGCATAAGGAACGTTGAACGAATACTCTCCGTCTTCGGACGAAGTGAACGCCTCGCAACTGAACACGAACGGATTGAGCGCGGCAGCCACACGTTCCAGCAAAGGCCGCATGGCGCGTTCTGCGAAAAAAGAATAAAGCATCGTCATGCTGTCAAGGTAAACCATGTCAAGCGAAGCCGAAGCCTGAAAAGCATTCGCGTTCGGCGAGAAACTTCCGTAAAGCGAAAAAAGTCCCGGTCTTTCCGCCGCCACATGTGAATAGTCCGAAACTTCGAAAGTAAAGTCCCACGAATCTTCCGAAGGGATCACGTTGAGCATCGCGGCGGTCAAAGTGTTCTCGCCCAAATTCACCTGCGGAGAAAAGCACATGAATCCTTCGGCTTGAGGCTCGAAATAGACTTCCGTGGAAATCACGCCGCCGTTCGGAAGCATGAACGAATCAACGTAGAGATTTCCGAAAGGCTCGATTTTCTTGAAATTGAATCCGCCGCTGAAACTCAAATTGTAGCGTTCGCCGCTCACGCGAAAATCAGGAACGGAAATTTTTTCCTCGTCGCCCGAAACCGAATAAGACACGAGGATGTCGGAAGAAAATTCTTCGCGTGGAAACGCTCGCGCCGGAATGAAAACGTTTCCATTGGAACTGTACGAAAATTTTTTGGAATTTATGTTGAAATCAGTTTCCGCAGAGATTGAAAAATTCATCGCGAAGACGCTTTTTGCAATTTGCGATTGGCTGGAAGTCTGCACCATTTTCGCCACGTTGAAATTGTCGGCAAAGAATTTCGCGGACGCATCGCCGTTTTCGAGCGAAGCCACGAGCTCCGCGTAAATGTCCTGCGAATTCGGAAGCATTTTCAGCGAGAACATTTTGTCGCGGTATTCCGCCAAAAATCCCAAATATCGCACGCGGCATCCTTCGGCGGTAATATTTGCAATGCGAAGAACGGCGTTGCTCCCGTCAAGCGAATTCGGAATCGACGCAGAGAATCCCATGTCGCCCAAAATTTTTCTTCCCGAAATCTCGATTTCGAAATTTCCTCGCAGGCGGGCATCCGTGTGTCCGCCGTCGGCATTCAGGAAAGTGGCGCGGCTCACCTCGCCCGAAAAAACCGAGTCGCCCTTTTCATAGCGAGCGCGCATTCGGTATATTCGCAAGTCGCGCAAAAACGAAACGTCGATTCCTTCGAGAGCCTCAGAAATTTTGTCCGAAGTCGAAACGCCTTGCCCAAAATTTTCATGACTTTTTTCCAAGAAACCATCCGAAATTTCAAACGAATCGCCCGCGTCAAAAGACGACTTTTTTTTCGCGAATTCCGAAATCTTTTCAATCCAAAAATCGTTTTTTCCCTCGGCAATTGAAATGTCAACGTCGCGCAGCGAGACGTGTTTCAGCGCGCGAGAAAAATCGCCTTTCAAAAGAGCGGGAATCGAATACGAGACCGAAGCACTTCTCACGCTCGCTACGGGAGCGCGAGTCTTTGAATCCGAGATTGAAATTCCCGTGACCCTTATTCCGCGCAAAATCGAGGGGGAAATATTTTCGTAGGAAATTTCAAGCCCGAATTCATCCCGAGCCTTCTCGCCCAAAAATACGAGAACGCCCTCGAAAGTTTTCCCTAGCCTTTCGTAGACAGGGCGAAAAAGCAGATTCGAAGCGCAAATCAAAGAGAAAAATATCAATATGCAAACGCCGACTTTTAAAAAACGCGATTTCACTACGGCGACCTCGCGTAAAAAAAGCGGACACCGATTGAAAAATTCTTCATCTTATTATAATATATTACATTATCGGAAATAAATAAAGACAAATAAGGCAGAATATGATAGTTAAAAGATTCGTAGTGTTCGAAGGCATAGACGGCGCGGGAACTTCCACGCAAATCGAAATGCTTAAAAAGAATCCTCTTGCGGAAAATTTTCTCTTCACCGCAGAGCCAACTGAAGGCGCGACGGGAATTTTTCTACGCAAGATTCTCGCCGGAAACGCCGAAGTCTCGCCCGAAAGCGCGGCCTACCTTTTCGCCGCCGACCGGGCCGAGCATCTTTGGGGCAAGGGCGGAATTTTGGAGCAGTCAGAAAGCGGAAAAATCGTCGTCTGCGACCGCTACATTTTCTCAAGCCTCGCGTATCAAGGCGCGACATGCGGCGAAATCCTTCCAAAAACGATAAATTCCCCGTTTCCGTTGCCAGAAATACTTTTTTTCTTCGGAATCGGTGCGGACGATTCGATTTCCAGAATCGAGCGGCGCGGACAAAAGCGCGAAATCTACGAAAGCCGCGACATGCTCGCGAAAACCGCCGAGCGTTACAAGAAAATCATTTCGGAATACAAGTCGCAGAACGAAATGAAAATAGTGGAACTCGACGCGACTCTTCCCAAAGAAAGAATCGCGGAGCAAATCTGGCTTTGCCTTGAGCCGCTTTTGCGCGAAAAAAATTCTTCGCAAGTTGAAAAAAAAACTTGCCATAATTTGCAAACAGGTTTATAATTTCTGTAGACGATTTCTCTTTTTTCAGAAAGCGACAAATTAAAAACAATTCCTTGGAGGATTTTATGGCTGACACATCGCATGTGCTTTCGCTTATTTTGGGCGGCGGCAAGGGCACCCGCCTTTACCCGCTCACGCAGGAACGCTCGAAGCCCGCAGTTTCGTTCGGCGGAAAATACCGAATAGTGGACATTCCGCTTTCGAACAGCATCAATTCGGGCTTCAAGAAAATCTATCTTCTCACGCAGTTCAACTCGGCTTCGCTGCACAACCACATCGCCGATTCCTACACCTTCGACCGCTTTTCGGGCGGATTCGTGCAGATTCTCGCCGCCGAGCAGACGTTCGAGCATTCGGCTTCCTACGAAGGCACAGCCGACGCGGTTCGCAAGAATCTCGTCCACTTCAGGCCGCAGAATCCGAGCCACTACATAATCCTTTCGGGCGACCAGCTCTACCACATGGACTTGAAGGCGTTCTTTGACCAGCACGTGGCGAGCGGCGCGGACGTCACGATCGCGACCACGGCGGTGAACAGGCGCGACGCTAGCGGTTTCGGAATCATGAAAATCGACGACAAAAACCGAATCACAGAATTCATGGAAAAGCCGAAGCCGGATCTCAACATCGACGACTGGAAGATTCCTCAGGCGGCGCGTTCTCCGAACCTGCCGGCGGAAAAAGAATATCTCGCCTCGATGGGAATCTACATTTTCAACGCCAAGACGATGGAAGAAATCCTCGACAACGATAAGACCGACTTCGGAAAGGAAATCATCCCGATGTCGATCAAGACGAAAAAAGTCAATTCCTACATTTTCAGCGGCTATTGGGAAGACATCGGAACGATCCGTTCGTTCTACGAGGCCACGCTCGACCTCACCACGTCGAATCCGCAGTTCAACCTTTTCGACGAGGCAAAGCCGATTTTCTCGCATCCGAGCAACCTGCCGCCTTGTAAAATGAGCCAGGCGACCGTGACCGAATCGCTCACATGCGAAGGCTCGATCATAAAAGATTCGATGATAACGAAATCTGTAATCGGAATGCGCTCGATAATCGAATCAGGCTCAATCATAAAGGGCGTGATTTTGATGGGCGCGGATTTCTACGAGTCAGACGAAGGCCGCGCGAACAACCAAAAGGCGGGCATCCCGAACATTGGAATCGGAAGGCACTGCCACATCGAAAAGACGATCATCGACAAGAACGCTCGAATCGGCGACAACTGCCAAATCAACGTCTCGGGCAAAAAATACGAGGACGGCGATCATGGCTTGTTCTACAGCGCGGAAGGCATCATAATCATCAGGAAGAACGCCGTGATTCCGGCAGGAACGATTATCTGATGACTGCCTGAAAAAATCGTGCATAAAACTGAAAGAGCGCAAGCCAAAGGCTTGCGCTCTTTTTTACGCCGTGCGACAAAGTTCACGCAAAACTCGTGAAAAACTCGCGCAATTTTTTTACTGCCATTCGCCGCCTTGAAACGAATCCAGCTTTCGCTGGAGGGTTTTCCTTCCAATGCCAAGGATTTCTGCGGCGCGGCTTTTGTTTCCTTTCGCGGAAGCGAGGGTCTGCGTTATCATGATTCTTTCCGCCTCGTCGAGCGTCGAGCCAAGCGGAATGCTCACGCTTTCCGCCGCGCCTGCGTTACTTATCGAAGGCGGCAAGTCTTCCAGCGTGATTTCGTTTCCCGAGCACATCACCACCGCGCTTTCGATGCAATTGCGAAGCTCGCGGATGTTGCCCGGCCAATCGTACTTGTAGAGCGCGTCCCGCGCGCGGTTGTCGATTCCTGTTATCGACTTTCCCAAATCGTTCGCCTCGCCTTCAAATTCCTTGAGAAAATGGTTCACCAAAAGCGGAATGTCGTCCTTGTGCTCGCGCAATGGCGGAACGTTTATGCGCACGACGTTCAGGCGGTAGTACAAATCCTCGCGAAAACGCCCCGCCTTGACTTCTTCCTCCAAGTTGCGGTTCGTGGCGGCGATCACGCGCACGTCAACTTCAATCGTGGACTGTCCTCCAACGCGCTCGAATTTCTTTTCCTGCAAGACGCGGAGAAGTTTTATCTGCGTTGCCTGATTTATTTCGCCGATTTCGTCGAGGAAAATCGTCGAGCCGTGGGCAAGCTCGAAGCGGCCTTTCACCATCGAATCCGCGCCAGTGAACGCGCCTTTTTCATGCCCGAAAAGCTCGCTTTCCAAAAGAGTCTCGCTCAATGCGGCGCAATGGACTTTTATGCACTCGTGCGCGCCTCGCGGGGAAAGCGCGTGAATCGCGTCCGCCACCACTTCCTTTCCGCTTCCGCTTTCGCCCGTAATGAGGACGCTCGCCTTGGACGGCGCGACTTTTTTTATAAGCTCCGCGATTTTCTGCATTTCCGCGCTTTTTCCAACCATTTCTTCGAGCGTGCGCGAAGTCTGCACTTGGGCCTTTAGCTCATTGTGGCGGATTGCGAGTTCCCTTCCCTGCAACGCGCGCTTCACGATCATCGAAAGCTGATCCAAATTTAGCGGCTTCGTAAGAAAGTCATACGCGCCGTTCCGCATCGCTTCCACAGCGGAATCTATGCTTCCGTGCCCCGTGAGGACGATTACAGGAACGCCGGGATTTTTCGCCGTGACTTGGCGCAGAACTTCCTCGCCCGAAACGCCGTCCATCCGCAAATCGGTTATCACCAAATCGATGTCGCCCTTTGCGATTTGCTCGAGGCCTTCCTTTCCGCCCGAAGCAAGGCGCACCGAATATCCTTCGATTTCGAACGCCGCGCCCAATCCTTCGCGAATGTTCTTTTCGTCGTCGATTATGAGAATCGTGGATTTCATTTTTTCCCCTCCCCGCCGCTCGCCTTGTAAGGCAAAAGCCGCGTCTGAGTCTGCGGAATTGGCAATGTTATAATGAACGCAGTTCCCTCGCCCTCGTGCGACTTGACGCGGATGTCGCCTGAAAATTCCTTTATGATTTTATAGACCGTCGTCATTCCAAGCCCCGTGCCCGAAGCCTTCGTCGTGTAGTACGGCTCGAAAATGTGCTCCAAAGTTCTTTGGCTCATTCCAATTCCGTCGTCGTTTATCAGAATGAAAAATTTGTCGTTCTTTGTGGCGGTGCGGACGGCGAACACGCCGCGAAATTCTTTCGAATCGGAATTTTTTTCGTCGCAGACAATTCCGCTGTTCGCCTTTTCTTCGATCGCCGCGATGGAATTCTGCGCGATGTTGACGACGACTTCGCGGAAAAGTTTCGGGTCGAGCAGGACGCGCACTTCGTTCTCGCAAAATTCCGTTTTCACTTGAATTTTCTTTCCCTCGAATTCAGGCGTGAAAAATTCCAAGATTTTTTCCAAAAGCGCGTTCGGATTCGCAAGTTCCAAATTGGCCTTTACGGGGCGCACCGCGAAAAGGAAATTCACGACGATTTCATTCAAGTTGTCGATTTCCTCGTTCACAACGTCAAGATATTTTTCAACGAATTTTTCATCCGGCAAAACTCCGTCGCCTTGACGCGCCGCGCGCACGGCTTTTTGCAAAAGCTGGATGTGAATGCTTATCGCGCCGAGAGGATTTTTTATTTCGTGCGCCACACCCGCCGCGAGGTTCGTGAGGCTCGAAAGGTTTTCCATCTGGCGCAGAAGAATTTCCTGATTGCGCTTTTCCGTGATGTCGCGCACCAAAATCACCGAGCCTGAAAGTTTTTCCGCGCTGACAAGCGGACTCAAAGAAATCGTCATAAAGCGCACGGTGTCGTCGCCGGACCTCACGCTGAATTCTCCGCTGACGTTCGAAAGGTTGTTCTCGTGGCAGTTTCTCAAAAAAGACTTGATTTCAAAATCGGCGATGTATTCATAAAGCCTTTTTCCGCCATCGCGAATTTCCTCGATGCGAGTGGAAATCGGCAGGCGACGCTTGAAGCCCTTGTTCGCGAAAAGCAGGCGGAAATTCTTGTCAACGATCACGATTCCCGTGGGAACTGAATCAATAATCGAAAGAAGCAAATCGTGCTCGGCGGCAAGGTTCGAAAAGACGCGCTGAATCTGCGCGGAAGAAAGCTTGTCAAGCCTTTGCGAGACAGTCTTGTTGAACACCGACGTTCTTTGCATGGAAGCATTTTACACAAAAAAAGCGAAAATGTAAATATGAAGCGTGTTTTTGGAGAACGCAAAACTTTTTTACAAAGCCTTCGCAATCGGCGTGGGCGTGAGCGTGTAGCCGATAGAATGAAGTATGTTCCAAACCGTTGAGAACGCGGGATTTCCCTCCGGCGACAAAGCCTTGTACAAGCCCATCCTTGACATTCCTGCGGCTTTGGCGGTTTTTGACATTCCACGCGCCCGCGCGACATCGCTTATCGCCTTTAGAAGTTCTTCCTGCGTTCCTTCCTTTGCAACAAGCTCAAGATAGCCCTCTCGAAGTTCTTCCGTATCAAGATATTCAGCGACATCAAATTCTGTCAATTTTTCCATAGTCAATACTCCTTTGCCTTTTTCTTGGCAATCTTTATATCAGATTCCTGCGTGGACTTGTCGCCTCCCACAAGCAGGATTACAATTTCCTTGCCGGTATTCTTAAAATAGATGCGGTATCCCTTGCCGACATCGATTCTCAATTCATACACTCCGCCGCCAACTGACTTTGAGTCCCCAAAGTTGCCATTTTTTATTCTCTCAATTCTAAAGGCGATGTTCTGCTTCGCAATTTCGTCACGGAGTTTCTTAAACCATTTTCTATAGGTTTCGGTTTGCAATACCCTATACACACTCGCATTGTAAACCATAATTTACACATTGTCAAGGGGAAATTTATTTCTGCGGCGCAAATTTTCATTTTTCGTCCAAAGCCACGCGAGCATATCCATCGCGATTTTCGTTTCGCGCCATCGCCGCGCTTCACGCAATCACACTTTCCCCCAAAATTTTGAATTTTTTTCGCGAATTTCGCGCCTTCCCTCTTGACAAAACCACCGCATCGCGCCATACTTTACTTTATGAAAAATCAGTTAAATTTTACCCCCCCCCGTCTATACAAAAATCAAGTTGTAATTCATATATAAAAAATCCTTTTTTCGTGCTCGCGGCATTCGCGTTTTGTGCGTTCGCGTCGTGCGAACTTATGACCACGGAAAAAGCGCAGGTGCGAGCGAGCGTTCCTGCGGCGCGAATCACGGTGGATGAAAGACTCATCGAAATGCAAATCGGAGAGACGCGCGAGCTTAAAGCCACGGTCCTTCCCCTGCTCGCTTCCAGCACAAACAAGCTCACGCCGAGCGAAATCCAAAACGCCGCGCTCCTTTCAATGCTCGTGACGGACAAGATCGAATGGATCTCAAGCGATGCCGAAATCGTTTCTGTGGATGAAGGCGGAATCATTACCGCCCTCAAGGAAGGCACTGTAAAAATAAGCGCGAAAAGCGGCGAGCACGAAATCATCTGCAACATCCTCGTGAACGTTCCCATTCCCGAATGGGCGAGCGAGGAATTCCTCGAATACATAGAAAGAATCGGCGCGTACACGGAACTCCCCCTCGGAACGGACGGAAGCGCAGGCCCCACCGCGCAATACGTTACGTTTGGATTTGAACTTAGCTACGATGATTTTCGATGTTTCAATGAAATTGACGAGCGCACAAAAACCACCTACAAAGAATACGATTATACAAAAGCCTATGACGATGAATGGTACTGGAAATGGGGTTACACATGTAATGACACTTCGCATGACCATTCCCAGTCTACCATGGAATCTTACACCAACAACCGAGGAGAAACCGTCACGCCAGCCCCTGCAGCCTATAAAATCACGCCGAGAAAATGGCGGCTTTTGGACAGGGAAAAAGGGCTTATGGTCATGGAAGATTATGATTCGTATATGAACATTGGAATACGCTACTTTTCCGTGTTTTCTTACATGCCCTATGAAAACGACCATTATTATGCATATTACAACAAAAATGTAATTGAAAAAATGCCAGCCATTTTCAATTACGAAACTTCCCATTTGCGCGCATGGCTTGACGGCGGAGAATATCTCGAATACTTTGATTTTTTTGAAGCATACAACAACGGCAATTTTAAAACCGACGGCAACGGCAAATATATATATGATCATACAGAAGTTAGAATGTTTCGTATGAACGAAAGAAGAATATGGACTGATGACTATGGACGTCACAGAGACTACGCCCCGTATACAAATAAAGGCAATCACTTTCAAAACTTTTTCGCGCCCAGTCAGCTCGCGCAAATCAAGGAAGTGGACTTGGACTGCGGAGAAGGCGGCAGCGTAAAAGGGCGGCTTTTCATTTTGAGCGAAGACGAAATCAGGAAATACTATTCCGATGGAAGCAAGTTCAATTGGTATTACACTGGCGAAACTTGCTTGACACGCACAAGAAAAAAAATCGACGGGAAAAACACGCTTTGTGCAGTGAAAATAAATTACGACGGTACTGTAAAGGAATTCGTCCAACTCGAAGGATACGACACAGGAGACTATAATTATATCATTCCCGCAATCTGCGTTGCTCCCGCGCCGCAAGAATGAAAAGTCTTTTCATCACGGCATTCCTTTTCCTCGCCTGCTTCGTAGCCTTTCCGCAGCAAAAAATCCGCTTCGGCGTTGATGCTTGTTTGGGCGTTCCGCTCGGCTTTGCGAAATTGCGGGACGGCGCGGGCTTCGGCGGCGAAAGCGAGGCGAGGCTTTTCGAGGCTGGTGCGCAGGTTTCGCTCAAGACCTACGACTTCTTCTTTTTGGACGGAATGCTCGGCGTGTATGCCGGCTTCGGCTTCAGCGCGGGCGCGCTCAAAGTGGGCTATGGCGGGCAGCTCACGGACATTTATTTTGAGACCGCGTGGGATTTCTGCGTAGGTCCTGCATTCGGGATAGACATCGGGAAAATGCGGCTTCAGGCGGGGCTTGGCTTCTACGCGCTTTTTGCCAAAGGGCGGAACTCAATCCAATACAACGGAAACTATGCCGGTCGAGAAGTGGACGTTTCGCATTCCGAGATTATCAAATACAACACGTTCGGATTCGCGCTCACGCCGCAGGCAAGGCTTTCGCCGAATTCGCGTCTTTCGTTCGTGGCGGGCTTGGACATTTCATTCACGTTTCCGCGCAAACTGAACATCGAATATAAATCGGATTTCACTTTCCTTTATGACGACAGCTACGCGGAAAATCTCGCATACAAATATGGCGGCGGAATGAGATTCGGAATCACTCCGTACATCGCGCTCGGAATAAATTTCGGAAAAATAAAAAAACAGAGCGTGGAAAAAGTGGAAGAGGAAAAAGAAGAAATCTCGGAAGAAGTTGAAGATGCTGAGATTGAGGACGAGAACGGAAACGACGAGAATCTGCCCCTATGGATGCCGCCTCTCAACT
>CAMWIU010000039.1 GCA_947174385.1 uncultured Treponema sp. | reverse complement strand
ATACTCCGAGACAAGCTCAAGGAATTCGATGCCGTAGCCGTACAGATTTCCCTGCGCGTCCTTGGAATGGTAGCCCTCAAAATTGAAGACTCCCGCCCGGACCGTCCTGTTGACCGCCTGCTCCTGCGCCGCCAAAAACCCCGCCGCCAAAAAGAAAACCGCCGCCAACACCGCGCCGCGCGCCTTGCGTGTTTTATATGAAATGTCCATGTAACCTTCCTGCAAAATATCCGCCAAAAGTCAAAGTGGATAGTTTAAAACTAATCGCGTAATTATAGCATAAAGTTGAAGAAACATGCAACAAAATAAGCATGTGCGGAAAAGGAAAACTTTGTTTTTTGAAGCCCCTTGCGGAAGCGAAACGGCGCAGAGGCTAGCTCCGGCGGAAGCGAAAATTTGCGTTCCGCATTGAATCAATCACATTTTCTTTCAAAACAAATGTTCAATGTATTTTTTAATTTATCAATGACCCGAAAACTGTGTATACATTTTCCGCGGTGATTTCTATTTCCTTCAGGTATTCGTTCGTCAAATTATATTTCTTTAAAAAACTTACAGCATCTTCTTTTGAAAAAAAGTATGAGACATATTCATTTGTTTCATAGTCATAAAAATAGCTTGCAAGTATGCCGAAAAACAAATTTCCTTCTTCCCACTTATGAATCCAGTCTAAATTATCATAATCTTTATAATAAGCATTTATCCTGTACAATTTTATTTTTTCTACAGACTGCTTTTCAATGAAAAAAGGAAGAAAACTATTAAGAATCAAATAAATATTCTCTTCATAAGAAATTTCTGATTTTAAATAATTAAATGCGCTCCATTATACCATTTTTTCGAATTTGTATTAGGATTTTATCATTTTCAATCGGAAGCTTTCCAAATTGATGTAAATCAATAGTAATGCTTTCTTTCTCCAATTTGTCTTTATAATAATACAAAGTTTGAAATATTGAATAAAAAAATTTTGAAGAATTTATATATTTTTCATTTTGCTCTAGATAATCATCCAAGGCAAACTCATTAAAATCCATAGTAAAACTAAAATCATTGAACCTAAAGTAATAGCCTGCGCCGGCTTCTGCGAACAATGAGAATTTTATGAAAATTAAGAAAAATAGCGTCAAAAATATTTTTTTCATGATTTCCTCTATTTGCAAGAATCCTTTAGAATTTTATAAAACTTTACAAAGTTAAAAATCACTGCGCATCCTTTCGCGCTTTGTACCATTCAATTCCTTTGCAGAAATAAAAAAACACAAGGCTTCCGACAATCGCGCCCACGGTATCCGCGCACCAATCAAACACGGACGATTCTCTTCCGGGCGTAAAGCTTTGGTGAATTTCGTCGGTGATGCCCCACACAGAAACGATAATCATGGGCAATGCGATCCGCCACTGCGCTGGCAATTTTGTTCCCACGGCAAACGCGACCCAAAACGCTAGCCCCGCAAAGCAAATGCAATGCACCAATTTGTCCGCATTCCAAAAAGTCGGCATTTGCTCGATTGTCTCTTGTGAAGAAAGATACCAACTGCACCCAAAAATGAAAAGCGCGGGAATCCAGCGCAGAATTTTTTTCAGACAATTCATGCGATGAGTATAGCATGTCGGGCGCGAAAAAACAACTGGGCTGCGACAAACAAATATGACACTC
This sequence comes from uncultured Treponema sp., assembly GCA_947174385.1. GTDB lineage: Bacteria > Spirochaetota > Spirochaetia > Treponematales > Treponemataceae > Treponema_D. The sequence continues at coordinate 16,941 of CAMWIU010000039.1, read as the reverse complement.
GGTTGTCATATTTGTTTGTCGCAATGTCTCGTTTCCATTGCTTATATTGTTCCTGCGCGCTTTGCCATTTCGCGCACTTGGTTTTTCCAGTCTTCCACAAACCATTCGGGCGCGCGTGGCACGGCGTTCTGCCCTTGCGACAAAATCCATTCGCGAACTTTCAGCGTTTGCGTTGATGAAAACTGAATCTGTGTCCTGTCCTCGTTTTCAAAATCGATGATTTCCTGATTGTCTGCCCATACGCAGTCTTTCACATACTGACGCGCACTGCCGTAAAAATCAATAGAAAACCATTCCGCGTCTTCGGTCATAAACGCGCCGAATTTTCCGCCTCCGCACCGTGAAGAAAATTCATAATTTTTGGAAAGTTGGAACTGTTCGTCCGTGACGGAAAGATTTTTCATTCTGTTCAAAAGGAACAGCCGCTCCGCCTCGCGTTCTTCCGAATACCCGAAGAGAAAGCACATTCCGTCATCAAACAAAAACTGATAGGGATGCACGCGGCGGCGCGTGGTCTGTGTCCGCCATCTGCCGTTGTAGTCGAATTCGATAATGCGGTTGCCTTGCATCGCGCGCAAAATTTCCTGCCAAACAGGTTCGTCCGTTTTCATCTGTGGCGTGGGCGGCACGGCAATCCGTTTGAGCAGCCCGCTTTTTCCTGCCGTCTGTGTGTCCGTTATGAAATCAATTACATCTGAAATTGCATTGTACAGCGGAGTGCCCGCAAAAGCCGAAAGAAGCGTCTTTGCGGCCGAAAGATAAAACACTTCCTGCGCGGAAAGCGTGTTCAGCGCAAAATCCCAACGTTCGTCCAAATAATAGTAGCCGCCCTTGCCTCGGTCGTATTCCAGCGGCGCACGGAAATATGTCCGCAGCATATCGATGTCGCGGTTGATGGTCGCTTCTCCGACGGTGCTGTAGCCAGTCTGCTCGCAGTACAGCCGCCTGAGTTGCTCGTTGTTCGGATAGATTCCCGACTTGATCGCGTTGTGAATGATGATGATTCGCTCCAGCATTTTCTTGTTGAGCTTGCGTGAAAATTCCTGTTTCATGCTGACAGTATAGCATATTCCGTTATCACTTGGTGATAGAGAAAATCAAATTTTGCTAAAAAACATTGTTAATTAAATTCACTCTATCACAAAATGATAGAATCTCGTGATATACTATAAACTATGAATGAAATAGAAGAACGAAACGCGGAAGAAAACGTGCCGTGTTTGCAGGAATGCGGCATCGCTTCCGACGAAGAAGTCGCGGAGATTTCCCGCATGATTCTGGAACGAAACAAAGCCGCCTACAAGGAGCTTGCAAAATGAAGCGGCTTTCAAAGCGGCAGATTCTTGCCATGCACCGTGCGCTCGCCGAGGCAACGGGCGGCATGGAAGGCGTGCGTGACGATGGCTTGCTTGATTCCGCGCTTGCGCAGCCGTTCCAGACATTCGGCGGAAAGGAACTGTATCCGTCCGTTGAGGAAAAGGCGGCGCGTCTTGCGTTCGGCATTGCGAAAAATCATCCGCTTGCCGATGGCAACAAACGGCTCGCCGCCCATGCCGCGCTCGTATTTCTTGCCGTCAAAGGAATGTGGCTGAGATATACGCAGCAGGAATTGAGCGACTTGTTTTGGGGCGTTGCGGACGGCACGGTTTCGGCGGAAGAGCTTTCGCATTGGGTGGGAGCGCATGTAAAGGACTGGGCGGCGAAATGATATATTCTAAAAGTGGCAACATCCTTCATTGCAAAAATAGAGACGGCGAGTGGTGGCATGAGTGTGATGAGCGCGGAAATAGGATTCATTCAATATCTCGTATAGATTGGCTAGGGTATGCGAGCAACATCGAAGAGTGGCGTGAATACGATGCCGACGGAAACGAGGTGCATTGCAAAGACAACGATGGTCACGAGCAGTGGTATGAATATGACACGGACGGAAAAGTAGTTCATTACAAAGACAGCAACGGACTTGAAGGACGATATGACAAAGAAAAAAATAAACTTTATTTCAAGTTCGGGGCAGATGAAGAATGGCGCGAATATGATGCGGTAGGAAATGAGGTTTTGTGTTTTGCCAAAAAAATCAAATTTGGTGATACAAAGACTTGACATACCCCCCCCCTATGTGTGGTATAATTTAAAATTGTTGTGTGTCGCAATAAACCAAACGATGATAATTCTGCTTGAAAAGCGCGACAGGGGAGAGGATATAAAATGATGTCCGTATGGGCATCAAAAAAATAATTCGCAAAATGGAGGCGAAAAATGAGTGAAAAGTATTATTGCAAGTGGTGTGGGGATTATTATTCCTCAATCAAAAGTTTGACAGTCAATCGTTGCCGTAAGAATCCAAGCAGCGAATACCATGAGCCGTATGAGGGCAGTGAGAAGCCAAAGTACTATTGCAAATGGTGCGGGGATTATTATTCCTCAATCAAAAGTTTGACAGTCAATCGTTGTCGTAAGAATCCAAACAGCGACTATCACGAGCCGGAACGTTAGTGAAATTGTGGTGTTCTGTCGTAGAACAAGACACCGTATTTCGGAGAGAGTTAATCGGCAAACAAGCAAGGAGAAACAAAATGGAACAAGAAATTGAAGCAATCTGTCAGGAAGTGAAAGAATTTGCCGACAGGCTGATTCAAAAGGTGGGAGAAGACGAGGAACTTGGAAAACTGTACAAGGGTACGCAAGTTTTCCTTAGCCCTGTCAAAAAGAATCCGCAGATTCTGTTCTTGGGTATCAATCCGGGCGCAGGATATTTTAACAATAATCACGAGCCGGTCTATAAATTCGGACCGCAGGAACAGATGGAGTATGTGTCGGAAGAGTATGCTCTTTCGGACGACTGGAAATATGTGTTCGGTTATGGATGCTATAAAGACCGGCCAGAAAAAGAGAATTTGCATCGTCCTGACATACTGGAAAACGCCTGCAAGACAAACTGCTTTTTCTTTGCGACAAAAGACAGCGCGGATTTGAAAAAGCTGATACGGCTTTCCGGGAAATACTTTGGGAATGAGCTTGTAGAAAAGTCGAAGGACTGGACGCGGCGCATCGTCCGCTTTTTGGAACCGGAAATTATCATTTGTGAGGGCAAGCAGGCGTTCGAGTATTTTGAAAACTTCTTCCGCCCTGAAGTTGAGATTGTAGACAACGGCGATGATTACAAGTTCGCAAAACTTGGCAATTCCACCGTCCTCATGTTCTCAAGGCGAGTTGACAGCCGCTTCAAGGACATTGATACCGTAGTTGATCGGATTGCCGATTTCTTGTGAATCATCTTCACCCATCTTTCAGCCTATCACGAAATGATAGGCTGCGCCGTTATACTGTTCTTTCAAGAACATATATTCAAGGAGAATGCAATGATTACTGTGAAAGGAACGTATAACGAAGCGAAGGTGTTTACGAACGCACTCGAGGAAAGCTGCCGAGCTCAGATTGAGCAGCTGTGCAGCCAGCCGTATGCGCAGGGCGCAAAGATTCGCATGATGCCGGACGTGCATACGGGCGCGGGCTGCACCATTGGCACGACCATGACAATCACGGACAAAGTGTGTCCGAACCTTGTGGGCGTTGACATCGGCTGCGGCATGGAGACGCTCGTGTTGCGGGCAGATTCTGCGGTGAGCGAGCAGTTCGATCCGGAGCGACTTGACAAATGCATCAGGCGAACCATTCCGTTTGGGCGCAACGTGCGCAAGCGCGAGCATGCGTTCGTTACGGAAATCGACTTGACGGAAATCCGCTGCAAGAAAAAGGATTTGTACAAGGCGCGACGCTCGATCGGAACGCTCGGCGGCGGAAACCATTTCATTGAATGCGACCGTGATGATGCGGGCAACCTGTACATCGTGGTGCATTCAGGAAGTCGGCATTTGGGGCTTGAAGTGGCGCACTATTATCAAAAAAAGGCGCAGGAACACTGCGCGGAAAGCGGAATCCCGGAAGAACTTTCCTATGTCGAAGGGCAGCTGTTCGAGGATTATATCAACGATATGAAAATCCTCCAGAAGTTTGCAGAGCTGAACCGCAAGGCGATGATTGACACAATCAGCGTAGGGCTTCGGCTTGACCGGCGCGATGTGATTGACCAGTTCACGACGATTCACAATTACATCGACACTGAGGCGATGATTCTGCGCAAAGGCAGCGTGCGCGCGCTTGACGGCGAAAAAATTCTGATTCCCATCAACATGCGGGACGGAAGCCTCGTGTGCAAGGGAAAAGGCAATGACGACTGGAACTGCTCGGCACCGCACGGCGCAGGGCGCGTCATGAGCCGCAGGGAAGCCAAGAAAAACTTGACCATGGAAGACTTCAAGAAATCCATGGAAGGGATATGGTCCACGACTGTCTGCGAGGACACAATAGATGAAGCGCCCATGGCATACAAAGGCATGGACGAAATCGTGGCGAACATCGAGCCGACTGCTGAAATTCTTGCGGCAATCAAGCCGATTTACAATTTTAAAGCTGCGGAATGACATTGACGGCATTCGGAAAGTTCGCTCATGAAATTATAAGAGAGGTACTATAATGAGTAGTCAAAAATCACTGAAACATTATTTGGACGGAAAAGCGGACACGCCGTTTGAGTTTTTTATGCTGTTCGTCATTTTGGTGAACATTATTTGCTTGGGATTTGAAACGTCGCAGACAGTTATGGAAAAATACGGCTCTGTCCTGAACGCAATTGACACGAGCTGCCTTGCCATTTTCTGCATTGAACTTGTGCTGAAAATCATTGCGTTCAACAAAGAATTTTTCAAGTCAAAATGGAACGTGTTCGATGCGGTAATTGTACTCGTTTCGCTTGCCCCAGCATTTTCATATTTTACGGTTTTCAAAGCCGTAAAAGTTTTCCGTTCCGTCAGGATTGTCCGTGCGCTGCGTTCCATAAAAAGCATCCGCACGCTCAAGCTTGTCAGCGGACTTGAGCATCTGCAAGTTGTCTTAAAGGCAATCGTCAAGTCGATTCCGGGCATTGTATGGACGTGCATTATGCTTTTTATTTTCTACTACATTTATGCAATTGTCGGCACGATGCTGTTTGGCGAACTTTTCCCGCGTCTGTTCGGCGGATTAGGCAGGTCGTTTTTGACGCTGTTTTCGGTTATGATTTTTGACAACTTGTTCGAAGGCATTATCCGTCCGATTATGCAGGAATTCAGCTGGGCGTGGGTGTACTTCATTTCCTTTTCGCTGATTACTTCGTTTGTCATTATGAACGTGATTGTCGGCATTGTCGTGGATTCAATCGATGCCGTGCACAAGGATTATCAACTTCGGTGTAACTGTGAAGATGGCGACGAAAAATCTGGCATGAGCGAGCTTTTGAAACAGGTCTCGGAGTTGAGCGCGCAGGTTTCTCGGCTTGAAGCATTGTGCAAAAAGCAGGCGGAGTCGTAGCGTCCAACAATTTTGCTACAAACAAATATGACATCTTGTTATCATATTTGTTTGCTGTCATTTGCAGACGGCACGTTGTCTCATTTCCATTATAAAAATCCTCTTCTTTTCGCCTCTTCCAAAAGTCGCGGCTGAATTTCAGGATATGTCCAAAATTTCGGAAATTCATTTGCAATCATAATTTTTTCCTTAATTTTCAACAACGAAAAAAATTTCAATTTTTGAGTTGTTGAAAAAGCCATTTCGCAACGAAGTGAGAAATGGCAATAAATATGCGAGTTTGCAACGCAAACTCAGCATTAAAATAAGCAACGCATAATTAGTTGCTTATTTTAATTGTTCTATTTCGCTGTGCAATTCTTTTTCAAGAATTTTGACATCGGCATAATACAACATTCCGAACGTCTCATCGCAATTGAATTCGTTTTCCGCTATGACCGAGTAAACGCATATCGGTTTGATGTCAAAATCTACGGCTCCCGTTTCTTCGTACAGTTCCCTTTTTGCGGTGTCAACAATGCTTTCGCACGGTTCTCTGTGCCCGCCAGGAATTTCCCATGTATCGCGTTTTCTGTGTTTGCAAAAAATAAATCCTCCGCTTGTCCTCGCAATAATTACCGCAAATTTCAGTAATTCATCGTTTACCTGTTCATAAAAATTTACGCTCGTGATTTTCAATTTATCCTCCCCACAAAAAAAAGAGTTGCGGTATATAAATATGACACTCGGTTGTCATATTTATATACCGCAACATACACATCTTTTATCTTTCAATTTCACATAAATCCATTTTCTTTCAACCACGACACAGATTTTTTCAATGACTCGGCGGTTTTTGTTTCTATCACGCATCGGCACTGGCGGCTTTCGGCAACGCCCAATCTTTCGAACAAATCGATTTCGCCGTCGCCCAATGCGAGATGATCGCTTTTTCCCAAACTGTCGTGGATGTGAAAATGCCGCAATTTTCCGCCGTTGTCCAAGATGAATTTTTCATCGATGTGCGCGACGGCGTTCGAATGCCCGATGTCCCACGTTAGCCCGAACGCCTTGCTTTGAAGCGCGTATTCTATCGCCGACTTTTCAAAATCTTTGTAGCCGTCCGTATTTTCGATGCAGATTTTAATCTCGGAATCTCCGATTGCATTTTCGCAAAGCGCGCAAAAATTTTTCCACGATTCCATGTAATCTTCAAAATATCGTTCGAACAAAAAAACTTTTCGCTCGGGCAAAGTAAAATGCACGCCGTGATTCATGTGCAAATTTAAAATCGGCGCGTCCAAAGCACGAGCGACGCGAACGGTTCTCGTAACCGTATCCGAATATGCCGCAGCGACCGCCTTGTTAAAATCGCAAGCGTTCAGGTTTTCGTCAAGGTGAATCGTGTAGCCGATTCCATATTTTTCTTTCAGCGATTTCAAATGCGAAATGTTTTCCAGACGTTCAGTCTGATATTGCGGCAAATTCATATTCAGCTCGATGAAAGTCAAGCCCAGCGTCTTGCAAAATTTCATCGTGTCTTCAAGGTCGTCAATTTCGATTAAAGTCGGCATTCCGAATTGCAGCATTTTTTTGCCTCTTTAATTTTCAGTATTAAAGAAAGTTGAAGCCATTCCATTCATCGCTCGCGCGACTTTCGCATACGTCACTTCGTGCCGTTTGCATGGGCGGAAATTATCTAACTCGTCGCTCGCGCGACTTTCGCATGTATCTGCTTATTTCGTTGAAGCCGAGATTTTCCCAAAATCGGTTTCCTGCTTCGTTGTGCGACAGGACTTCTATATCGATAGTGTCTGCGTCGAGGAAATTCATCAGCGCGTGAAAAGCCTCCGTGCCAAGCCGCTGCCTTCTGTATTGCCGTGCGATAAAAAATTGTCGCAAATACAAGGGCTTGCAATCCGTCTTCACAAGCGCATATCCCAAAACAGAATCGTCGGCCTCGAAAAAATATGCTGAATATTCTTTTTGCAAAAAGCCTCTCATTCGTTCTGCGAGCTCCGCGACGTTCATTTGGTTGTCGCTTTTTTCGTCTTCGATGAGTTGCTTGTTTAGAAGCGCCAGTGTCTCGCTGTCTTCAATTCCGCACTTTCGAATACGCATCGCATTTCCCAATCCCGCGTCCTCACACTTTGAACTGGCTCATCTCGTCGAGGAGCGTGCCGATGTTTTCTTTGTTCTGCTGGGCAACCGCGTCCATTTCGCGCACGGACGCGCTGATTTCCTGCACGCCGTTTATCATTGAGTATGTGCCTTCACGAATCGCTTCGACGACGGAATCCAATTGCGTGAGTTTTTCGGTAAGAAGTTGTCCTTTGTCCACGCACTCCTTTGAACTTGCGCGCGTTCTGCTACTTGCTTCGCTGATGGCTTGAACAGCATTGAGCACTTCCGCCCCGGACTGTCGCTGTGTCTTCATCGCTTCCGCCATTGAATTTTCGTGAGCGCGCACTTTGTCCGAATATTCGTATACTTTGTCGAAAGCCTCGCCGAGCGTGCTTCCAGCCTCTGTCATTTCATTGATGATTTCAAGCGATTCTTGAATTACTTCCGCCGCGCGCTTTCCTTCCTGATTTGAATGCTCTGCGAGTTTGCGGATTTCATCGGCAACGACCGCGAATCCTTTTCCCGCCTCGCCAGCATGCGCCGCCTCGATTGCCGCGTTCATTGCAAGCAAGTTTGTTTGGCTTGCGATTGTTTGAATCACTTTGCTCGTCTCAAGAATTGAACTTGATTTTTCGACCAACTGCGCGATTGTCGCAGTTACATTGGAAAGCCGTTCGCGTCCTTCCGCCGTCTGCGCCGCCATTCCGTCCAAGAGTTGTCCGCTCTGCTCGAACAATCCCGCAACCGCGTCGATGTTGTCCGTGATTTTTTTTACAGCTTGCATTGATTCGTCCACGCTCGCCGCCTGGCTTTCCGCAGATTCTGTGACGCTTTCGACTGCTCCAGTTATCGCGTCCACCGCTCCGACCATTTCGCTCACGGCAGAATCTTGCGCCGTCGCCTGCCCTTGAATCACCGCGATGCCCGAATCTATCTGAGTCAAAGTTCCGGCGGAAGAAGTCGTATGTTCCGCAAGCGAACGCCCCGCTTCCGTCATTTCATTGGCACTGTCCTTGACAGTCCGTATTGATTGCGCGATCGTGCTGAACGTCGCGTTGAAATCCTTCGCGAGCAACGAAAATTCGTCGTTGCCTTTTTCGTCCATGCGCACAGTGCAGTCGTTCTGCGCCGCCGCCTTGAGAAGTTCGCTCATGTCGCGAATCGGCTTTGTGATGTGCGTCGCGAACACCACGGACACGAACAAGAACAGCACGAAAAGTCCCGCGCCGATTACGCTCATCCAAAACAAAATCGCGCGGAAATCCGACATCACTTCCTTTTCCTTCATAAACGCGACGAGCTTCCAATTCAAATTGTCGTTTTGCATCGTGTGAACATACGCAAGATATTTTTCTCCGTCGAGCAAAACTTTTCCGCCGCCATTTTCCTTTGAAGCGAAAGAAGCGATGTTCGTGTTTTTCAGTTCGGAAATATTTTTGAAATTTGAATTGCTGTCGTGCGGGTCGGCAAGAATCACGCCGTCGTCCTGAATCATCATTATGAAGCCGGATTTTCCGATGCGAAAATGGGAAAGCATGTCGGTGAGCGTGTTGAGAAGAATTTCGATTGATACGCATCCCAAAGGCTCGTTCGTTCCATCGCTGACGGTGCGCGTCACGCAAATGACGACATCGCCCACGGTGGACTGGTACGCCTTCGTGACGCACGTTTTTCCGGGATTCGCGCTCGCAAGTTGATACCAGCCGCGCTTTCGTGGATCAAAGCCCGCGAAAACTTCGTAGTCGAGATTCGTCGCGTAGCCGCCCCACTTCGTTCCCATGAAGACTTCCACATATTGTTCTTTCGCGTCGAACATTCGCCTGAACAAATCCGTCATTTCGGCTTCGGTGCTGCCAAGTTCGCCGCTGTGCGTCATTGTGGCAGAAGAAGTATCGTAATATGATTCGATTGAATTGTCCGCCGCATTCACCGCAGGATGTACGGCAAGCATGCTCAAGTCGTCAAACGTTTCGGAAAAAAACAAATTGATGCTGTTTTCCACGAGCGAAGTTTCGCGCGACATGTTTTCACCGAACTGCTCGATGCCAGACCGCCGCACGCGGACACCGATAATTGAAACGACAAGGAACATAAGCACAAAAATTATGCACGAACTGAACAAAATCAATTTTTTCTTGATGGTAAAAATGACACACCTCCAACCATACACGCACTTCGGCAAAGCGTCGCAGGACATAAACGGATTTCAAAAATTTCACTGAAACAACAGCGTAAAAATATGCCATATAGTATAGCATGCGGAAAGCCTTTCCGTCAAGGTGACGCAATGGAAAGTGGAGCAGGGCTGATTGACTTGTTTAACGAGATGATTCCGAATTTCAACCAAAAGGAGACGGGAAAATTCCTTGACGGCAGGATCTAGCCTCTTTGAGATTTGGTTGCGCTTTGAAAAAAAAGCCCGCAACACTCGTAGTATTGCGGGCAACGGCCGTGTGAAAGTTTTCATTAAGCCGTATGACTGTTTGCGTTAAGCCGTAGCATTTCCCGTATTAAGCCGCTTGTCAAACACGAACGAAAGCGGCTCTTTCCTTGTTGCCTTTGACTTTGTAAACTGCGTGACTACCTTTATTCTGTATGTGCCATCGGCAAGTGTTGCTGGCACAACGCAAGCCAAGCGTGTTGATGAGTTTGTTCCAATTTTGCTTTTCTCAAGTCTGACGCTTTTTTTCTCGTCATCGACATTCATAAAATACAGTCCGACAGAATCGTCTGTTCCTTCAATCGCAAGGTTGCTTCCAGTTATCTCAAGGAAACCTCCTTTGGTAAGGAGTTCGGATCCGCCGGATTCCAGGTCATGGACATCGGAGATGTGCGGTTTGGCGGAATTGCCTTGTCTTATAACGACATCAAGTTTTGCAAGGTGGCTTTTTGTGTTGTTGCCCGTGCGGAACGCCATATCTATGGAGTGTCTTTGAGGACTGAACGTGTCGTTTTCGGTCTCAAATCTGCCGGTGATTTTTGGACTGTATATGCCAAGACCGCCGTCAACGCTGCAGCCGTTTGAAACACGGTCGAGTATGGCGTTGTTGATGCTGTTCCAGATTGCGACAATCTGTTCGGCGCTCAGACCGTTGTTCACGCCTGCCACAATCATGTCGGTCGCAATGTCCTCCATGGAGAGCCTTTTTCGGCAGACGGGTCTTGCAAAGAAAGTCTGTCTGCCATCGGCCTCACGGCGCATGGCATTCGGATAAAGGGCAATAGGAAGACTGCCCGACTTATGGTCAGCTACAGGGGCTGAAAGTGTGTTAATATTCATGGTTTTTCTCCATAACGTTTTGATATTTTTCATAATAAAATATCTCAAATAATTTGTACTGGAATCATTTTCCAGGAGAATTCAAGGACTCGCGTATAATCTTTATAAGCTGCCTTGCTCAATATGTCGTTTCTGTCGCGGCTGTTGTCAACTGCGAATTAAATCCTTATAAGTATTTCATAAAATCTCCTTAAAATTTTATGCTTATTTAAATTCGATATAAGAAAAATGTCTTTTATTGATTTTGACAAAAGTGAGAAAAAGATATACATGATTACATACATAATCATGTTTTTTTCAAAGAACATGCATGCAAAATAAGCATACAATTTTTATACTTTATATAATAACGTGTTAAAAAAAGATCGTTGAAAATTTGTTGCTGATACGGATGCTTTTTTTATGCCCGCTTCCCGCCAAACAAAGTCTTTGATTTATCCTTACCATAAATCCTTGTTCGCAGAGAACGGCAAAAAATGCGAAAACCTCTTGACATTTTTATGGGGGGGGGTGTTATAATTTTTATATACGCTGTCATATTGATGGTGTTGCTATATCTGCTTTGTTGTTGATATAATGTAAATAGCAGTTAGACGAATTGTTTTTCAGTCAAGGAGAAATTTTTTATGAAAATGAGCGAACAATTTTGCGGACAGGGGAACGGGTATTCGATTTCAAAGACATTGCGTTTTGAATTGAAGCCTCAAGGCGCGACGCTTGAGAATATCGAAAAAGCGAAACTGATTGAAAGCGATTTTAAGAAGTCTCAGGATTACAAAGATGTTAAAATCATCATAGACAATTATCACAAATATTTTATTGACGAAGTTCTTCAAAACGTGAATTTGGACTGGACAAAACTTGCCGACGCTTTGATTGAATACAGCAAAACAAAAGAAGATGATTCTAATGTCATAAAAGAGCAGGACGCGCTTAGAAATGAAATCGTAAAACTTATTTCAAAAGACGAACGATTTAAGTCTCTTACCGCGCCCACTCCGAAAGACTTGTTCAATTCGCTTTTGCCCGAATGGTTTGAAAAAAATGCGTCATCGGCGTTGAATGAAAAAGCCGTTGAAACTTTCAAGAAATTCTGCGCATATTTTAAAGGCTTTCAGGAAAACAGAAAAAATATGTACAAGGAAGAGGCGATTCCCACTGCGGTTCCTTACAGAATTGTTCACGACAACTTTCCGAAATTTTTGCAGAACGTTGCGTCTTTCGCTGAAATACAGAAAAAATGTCCCGAAATTATTGAACAGACGGAAACAGAACTTTCTTCCTATCTCGGAAATGAAAAATTGTCGGACATTTTTAATGTAAAAAATTACAATAAATATTTGTGCCAGACAGGAGCGGAAAAGCAACGCGGAATTGATTTTTACAATCAGGTAATCGGCGGAATTGTGCAAAACGAAAACGACAAAAAACTTCGCGGCATAAACGAATTTCTGAATCTTTATTGGCAGAAGCATGCCGATTTTGCAAAGACAAATCGCAAGGTAAAATTCATTCCGCTGTACAAACAAATTTTAAGCGACCGCACGTCTTTGTCATTTAAAATCCAGACGATTGGTTCCGACCAAGAATTAAAAGAAGCGATTTTGTCATTCGCGGAAAAAATGAATGCAAAAAACAATGACGGAAAAACTGTTTTTGATGTTGCGACAGAACTTTGCGAAACCATTACGCAATTCGATTTGTCGCAAATTTATGTAAATCAAAAAGACATAAACAACGTTTCAAGAATTTTGACAGGCGACTGGGCATATTTGCAAAAACGCATGAATATTTTTGCGGAAGAAACTTTGAATAAAAAAGAGCAGAAACGTTGGAAAAAAGAACTTGACGACGACACTTCCAAAACAAAAGGCATTTTCAGTTTTGAAGAACTCAATGCCGTTTTGGAATACAGTTCAGAAAATTGTTCGCCTACGACAATCCGCATGCAGGATTATTTTGGAACGACAAGCCGTTGGTATTTCGACAAGCAGACAGAAATTTTTACGAAAAGCGGAGAAATCATCGAGCCTTCGATAAAAGATTTGTGCGCGGAAATCGAAAATAATTTTATCGCGATGGGTAAAGTTTTTGAGTCTGTTCCCTCCGAAAAAACGCTGCGCGAAAAACCTGCCGACGTTGAAAAAATCAAAAATTATTTGGATTCCGTACAAAACCTTCTTCATCGCATCAAGCCTTTAAAAGTAAACGGTTTGGGAGACGCTAGTTTTTACACGGCTTATGACGAAGTTTATTCCGCGCTTGGTGAAGTGATTTCCCTTTACAATAAAACAAGAAATTACATTGCGAAAAAAGTAAGCGCGCCGGAAAAATTCAAGTTAAATTTTGACAATCCAACATTGGCGGATGGTTGGGATCAAAACAAGGAAAATTCAAACACGTCAATCATTTTGATAAAAGACGACAAATATTTTCTTGGAATAATGAACGCGCACGACAAGCCGCAATTTCAGGAAAAATACGAATCGAACGGCGAAAAGTGCTATCAAAAAATGATTTACAAATTGCTTCCCGGACCGAACAAAATGCTTCCGAAAGTGTTCTTTTCGAAAAAAGGTATTTCGAATTTTAATCCGCCGAAAACCATTCTCGCAGGATATGACGAAAAAAAGCACATAAAAGGCGATAAATTTGACATTGAATTTTGTCATCAGTTGATTGACTGGTTTAAAGACGCAATCAGTCGCCATGATGATTGGAAAAAATTCGGATTTTCTTTTAGTGCGACGGATTCTTACAAAGATATAAGCGATTTTTATCGCGAAGTTTCCGAACAGGGATACAAAATCAATTTTGTTGACATTCCCGAATCCACGATTGATGAAATGGTCGCAAGCGGAAAATTGTATTTGTTCCAAATTTACAACAAAGATTTTGCCGAAGGTGCAAGCGGCACTTTGAATATGCACACACTTTATTGGAAAAATCTTTTCAGCAAAGAAAATTTGCAGGACACTGTTTTAAAACTGAATGGCGAAGCGGAACTTTTCTATCGTGAAAAAGGAATAAACGATCCGATCGTTCATAAAAAAGGTTCAAAACTCGTCAACAAAGTCACGCAAGACGGCTTTTCTATTCCAACGGAAATTTACACTGAAATTTACAAATTTGAAAACGGAAAGCAGGACAAGCTTTCAGATGAAGCACGAAAATATTTCGATGAACACAAAGTAATCGTCAAAACGGCAGGACACGACATTACAAAAGACCGCCGATTTACAGAGCCGAAATTTTTGTTCCATGTTCCAATCACAATCAATTTTAAAGCGCAGGGAAACACCTTTGCAATGAACGAGCGTGTCAGGAAATTTTTAAAAAATAATCCCGACGTTAATATCATCGGGCTTGATCGCGGAGAGCGGCATTTAATCTATTTGTCGCTCATCAATCAGAACGGCGAAATACTCAAACAGTTTTCGTTTAATGAAGTCGGGCGCAATAAAAACGGGCAACTCGTAAAAGTGAATTATCACGAAAAACTCGACAACCGTGAAAAAGAACGCGATGCCGCTCGAAAAAACTGGAACGCAATCGGAAAAATCGCCGAGTTGAAGGAAGGCTATCTTTCCGCCGTAATTCATGAACTTGCAAAACTGATGATTCAGTACAACGCCGTTATCGTAATGGAAGATTTGAATTTCGGCTTTAAGCGCGGACGTTTCCATGTGGAAAAACAGGTGTATCAGAAATTCGAACACATGCTTATCGACAAGTTGAATTATCTTGTTTTTAAGGACAAGGGTTTTTCCGAAGCCGGCGGAGTTTTGAACGGCTATCAGCTGGCGGGACAGTTTGAAAGCTTCCAAAAACTCGGCAAGCAGTCAGGATTTTTGTTTTATGTTCCCGCCGCCTACACTTCGAAAATCGACCCGAAAACAGGATTTGCGGACTTGCTGAATTTGCGTGATTTGACGAACGTGCATAAAAAGCGCGACTTCTTTTCAAAATTCGACGAAATTCGTTACGACGCAGAAACCGAATCTTTTGCGTTTACATTTGATTACAAAAATTTTGACGGAAAAGGCAAGAGCGAAATGTCTGCGACAAAATGGACTGTTTATTCCCGCGAAAAAAGAATCGTATATTCGCCCAAATCAAAATCGCATTCAGATATTTATCCGACCGACGAATTAAAAAGGATTTTCGAGCAGTGCAGCATAGATTTTGAAAGCGGCAACAATTTGATTGATTCGATTATGGAGATCGGCGCAGACTTAAAGCAAAACGAAAAGCCGTCATCCGACATTGCGAATTTTTGGGACGCGATGCTTAGAAATTTCAAACTCATTTTGCAGATGCGAAATTCAAACGCCGCCAGCGGCGAAGATTACATCATTTCGCCCGTGAAAAACGCCGACGGAACATTCTTTGACAGCCGCAAGGAAAAGGAACTCGGCGACAAGACGAAACTCCCGATTGATGCCGATGCAAACGGCGCATATCACATCGCGCTGAAAGGTCTGCTGCTTTTAAAACGATTTGACAAAACCGAAGAATCGAATTTAAAGAAAGCGGAGATGAAGATTTCCAATGCCGACTGGTTTGAATTTGCGCAGAACAGGAAGGTTTAAAATTGTCGCTGAATTATGCGCGACAATTTTAACTTCGAGTTTTTTCAAAACTCGCGTATTGACTGCGATTTTTCACTTCGTTGCAAAATCGCGTTTTCAACAACTCAAAAATTGAAATTTTTTTCGTTGTTGAAAATTAAAAAAACGATTAAAATTGACAACTAATTAAGCGTTACCAATTTTAATACCGAGTTATGCAATGATAGTTTGCAATCAGTGCATAACTCATTCCTTGACTTTTCGTACGACATATCGTACGCTATAAACAGGAGGTGTCTATGGCTGTATTAACGGCAAGCGCGGCAAGGGCGAGCCTTTACAAACTTATTGATGAAACAAACGCTTCTCACACTCCGGTCATCATTTCCGGAAAAAGAAACAATGCTGTTCTTGTTTCGGAATCAGACTGGAATGCCATTCAGGAAACGCTTTACCTTTCTTCTATTCGCGGAATGAAAAAAAGCATTATTGAAGGCGCGAAAGAACCCTTGTCTGAATGTGCAGATAAACTGGATTGGTAGATGTGGAAAATTGTTTACGCAAAGCAAGCGGTTAAGGACTCAAGGAAAATAAAAGAGTGCGGTCTGAAAAGCAAGGTTACCGAATTGCTTGCAATTCTTTCCACAAACCCCTTTCAGAAACCGCCGCCTTATGAAAAACTTGTCGGCGACTTGTCCGATTTTTATTCGCGGAGAATCAATATACAACATCGCCTCGTTTACAAAGTCTACGAAAACGAAAAAACCGTTCAAGTGTTGCGCATGTGGACGCATTATGAATAAGGACGATCCGTGAAAAAACGACAAGCCGAACAAACAACAAAGAATGCAAAATCTAACTTATGGAACTTTATCTTAAAATAAGCTATCTCAACGACTTCATTTTCTGTCCGCTTTCGATTTATTATCATCAACTCTACGGCGAACTTTCCGAAAGTCTTTATTACGGCAAGGCGCAACTTGACGGAAAGGCGGCTCATCAGGCGATTGACGAACACAGGTACTCGACGCACAAAAATATTTTGCAGGGAATTGACGTGTTTTCCGATGAATACAAACTGTGCGGAAAAATTGACACGTTCGACACGGAAAAAGGAATTTTGACGGAACGAAAAAAACACATAAAAAAGATTTTCGACGGCTACATCTTTCAACTGTATGCGCAATGTTTCTGTCTCCGCGAAATGGGATTTTCCGTGAACGGCATTCGGCTTTATTCAAGCGACGACAACAAAGTGTATCCCATTCCGCTTCCCGAAAACGACGCGCCCATGCTTGAAAAATTCAAAGCCGTGAACAAAGAAATGCAGGATATGAACATGGATTCCTTTGTTCCCAGCAACGCCGAAAAATGCCGACAATGTATTTACAATGATTTCTGCGACCGCCCGTTAGCGCAAAAAGAAACTTTGGAGAACGCGACATGATGAGCACAAAAGATTTTGAATGCAAGCAAATCGCATTCGTGTTTACCGAAAAAGGCGAAAAAATCAGTTTCAAAAACGACAATCTTATTGTCTCGGACGCAGACGGAAAAACAAAGCATCAGTCTACGTGC
>CAMWIU010000038.1 GCA_947174385.1 uncultured Treponema sp. | reverse complement strand
GATGCGACTTCTCGCTAAAAAAAATATCGACAGCGTTTTGATTGAAGGCGGCGCGAAAATAAATTTCAGCGCGTTGCAGGCGGAAATCGTGCAGCGCGTATACTGCTTTGTCGCGCCGAAAATTTTTGGCGGAAATTTCGCGCCTTCTCCTGTTGGCGGCGAGGGCGTTCAGCTTGTTTCGCAGAATTTCGCGCTTGAACAAAAATCGTTTTCGCAATGTGGCGACGATATTTTAATAGAATACGAAGTTCGGCAAAAACGAAAATCTTGAAGGCGGAAAAATGTTTACAGGAATAATTGAAGAAACTGGAAAACTTTTGGGGCTGGAACAAAGCGGCTCTTCGGCAAAAATAAAAATCGCGGCGAGCCTCGTTCTCGGCGGAACGAAGATAGGCGACAGCATCGCGGTGAACGGAGTTTGCCTTACGGTGGTCGAAATCGCGCACAATTTTTTTGTGGCCGACGCGATGCCCGAAACTTTGCGCCGCACGAATTTGGGCGCGCTCAAAAATGGCGATGTCGTAAATCTTGAGCGGGCTATGCCTTGCGATGGCAGATTTGGCGGGCATATAGTTTCTGGGCATATCGATGGAATCGGAAAAATTTCCGAAATTCGGAATGAAGCGAATGCGATTTGGTTTCACATTTCCGCGCCCGGCGAAATCCTGAATCTGATTGTGCCGAAAGGTTCGATCGCGTTGGACGGAATAAGTCTCACCGTGGCAAAAATTGATTCGGCGCAATTCGCCGTTTCCGTGATTCCGCACACGCAGTCGCAGACCAATTTGCTTTTCAAAAAATCGGGCGACACTGTGAACATTGAAAATGATATAATTGGAAAGTACGTTCAAAAATTTTTGGGGCAAAATGATTTTCTTTCGAATTTTTCGTCGCAGAAAAGCGATGAAAAAATTACGGAAGAATTTTTGCGAAAAAATAATTTTTAACATGATATAGGGGAAATAAATGGAATGCAATTCAATTGAGTACAATTCAATTCCTGAGGCGTTGGAAGATTTACGCGCCGGAAAAATAATTTTGGTGAGCGATTCGGAAGATCGCGAAAATGAAGGCGACATGATTTGTGCTGCCGAATTCGCCACGACGGAAAACATCAATTTTATCGCGACGCATGCGAAAGGCTTGATTTGCACGCCGATGAGTCAAGCACTTGCCGATCGTCTCGGATTTATTCCGATGGTGAGCGAAAACACCGACAATCACGAAACGGCTTTTACTGTTTCTGTTGACCACGTTTCTACGACGACTGGAATTTCCGCAGTGGAAAGAGCGGCTACAATTCGCGCTTGCGTCGATGAAAACGCGCAGCCGCAAGATTTCAGAAAACCCGGGCACACATTTCCGCTCATAGCAAAAAAGGGAGGGGTGTTGGTTCGCGCGGGACACACCGAGGCCACCGTGGATTTGTGCAGACTTGCGGGTTTGAAGCAATGCGGAGTTTGCTGTGAAATTATGGACGATGATGGAACTATGATGCGTGGTGAAAAAATCTTCGCGCTTGCAAAAAAAATTGGTCTAAAATATATTACTATAAAATCACTTGCCGACTATTGTCGCGTTCACGACAAGCATGTCGTTCGAGAAGCGTCTGCAAAACTTCCAAGCGAATATGGCGACTTTGATATATACGGCTACACCGACGACATCACGGGCGAGCATCATGTCGCGCTTGTAAAAGGCGAAATCGCAGACGGCGAAAATGTTTTGTGCCGCGTTCACTCCGAATGTCTTACTGGCGATGTTTTCGGCTCGAAACGTTGCGATTGTGGCTCGCAACTTGCCGAGGCGATGCGACAAATCGAAAGGGAGGGACGCGGAGTTTTGCTTTACATGCGGCAGGAAGGGCGCGGAATCGGATTGATAAACAAGCTCAAAACTTACATGCTTCAAGAAAAAGGCTACGACACAGTTGAAGCCAATTTGAAGCTTGGGTTCAAAGCCGACCTGCGCGAATATTGGATTGGCGCACAAATCTTGCGAGATTTGGGAATAAAATCCTTGCGCCTTCTCACGAACAATCCGCAGAAAATATACGGGCTGGACGGATTTGGCATTCACGTGGCGGAACGAGTTCCGATTGAAATCGCGCCGCAAACTTACGATAAATTTTACCTGCGCACGAAAAAAGAAAAAATGGGACATATTTTTTCTCACATCGACGTGGAATGAAATTGAAATTTTTCAAAATAATGCCAAAATTTCTGTGCGGATTTTTTGGCACAAATTTTTCGCATTGATGAAAGTGCGCTCATTTTGCCGTTTCCTAATTTTTGGAAGCGGCTTTTTATTTTTTAAAATTGTTCAAAGTTTTTATTGCGAGCGGACCAAGGAAAAAAATAAAAAACATTAGCGAAAAAGTCGTGATGAAATTCGCAACCTTTTGATTTAAACCGATTTTGAAAAAAAGCAACGAAAGCCCAATAAACAATCCAGCTGCCACTGCGCTTCCGATTGCAAAGCGCAATGTTTTTTTTAGCCATGAAACTTCAATTTCAAAGTTCACGAATTTTTGTTCCAAAAAAATTCCCAAAAGAATTCCGACAAGCATTCCCGCGCTTCTGTAGCAGTCGAGTTTCATTTTTTCGGGATCAACCAAAAGGGTGTTGTGCGCTAGATGAATCGGGTAGGACTTCAATTCTGTGAAAATTAGCATTGCCACGGCGAAAACAATTCCTGCGAGTACGACAAATTTTTCGCGCTCCTTTTTGCTCCAAGTCCAGCCGAGCAAAAAATGCATAACCACCACAAACGCTGCGCCTTCGCAAAGTCCGAAAAAAACATCTTGCGGAGTGTGGCATCCCAAAAAATTTCTGGAGAAGCCGATAAGTAGCGCAATGAAAATCATTGTGTTCACAAAAAATTTTTCTTTCCAATAACAATATGCCACGCCGCCGAACGTTGCGGACGCGATTTGTGAATGTCCGCTCGGAAATGAATATCCAGTCGCGGTGAATTTTGCGTTCCCGAAAGGTTGAATGCGCGCGTCGCGAATCCAAGGGCGATAGATGCAAAAAATGTTTTTCAAAAGTTGATTTAATATTGAAGAAAATCCGAGCGTGTATGCTACGAAAATCGCCTTGCGTTTTGAGATGCACCAATATAAAAACATCGGAATGAGAAATTCCAAAAGCAGCGCGGCATCCGAAACGAACATCATAAATTTGCTTACGAATGTCGGTAAATGATTTCGGATGTTTTGCAAAAAAAGCAAATACTGGATATCCATAGTTTAATATTCCTTAATTTTTAACAGCGAAGAAAGTGTAAACTTTCGAGCTGCTAAAAAATGCGATTCTGTAGCGAAGCGAAGAATCGCATTACAATAAGCGAGTTTTTGGCGAAGCAAAAACTCGGCATTAAAATTGACAACGCTTAATTAGTTGTCAATTTTAATATTCCTTGTTGCAACAATTGGAATCAGTATAGCAGAAAACATCAACTTGCGCAATGCGCCTTTGTTCGAAAAAAATGGCGACAACACATGCCGCCATTTTTAAATTTTCTCGCCGCTTATTCTACGCCCAAAACTTTGTAACCTTGCGCTTCGATTTTTTCTTTGAGCGCGTCGTCGCTTACGTCGCCGTTTAGTTCAACGACGACAGTTCCGCTTTCATGGCTCGAGCTTGCGTTCGCAACGCCCGCGATTTCTTCGAGCGCGCTTTTTACGCGGCCTTCGCAATGGGCGCACATCATTCCTTCGACTTTCAAAGTTTTTTTCATAACATTTCCCTCCGTTATGTTAAAATTTATTTTTTCGAAATTCAATTTTTCCAAATTGAATTTTTTGCCAAAATTTGTTTTTCGCGATTTTCGAATGTTCGCGAAATTCAGCCTGAGCGCGTTTGTCACAACGCAGAAACTTGAAAGGCTCATCGCTGCTGCGCCGAACATCGGATTCAACTTCCAACTGAAAAGCCAAATCCACGCGCCAGCCGCAAGCGGAATTCCGATGACATTGTAGATGAATGCCCAAAATAAATTTTCGCGGATATTGCGCAATGTCGCGCGGCTCAAACGAATTGCCGCGCTCACGTCGCTCAAGCGGCTTTTCACGAGAACAATGTCGGCCGCATCGATTGCAACGTCCGTTCCGGCTCCGATTGCGATTCCAGTATCGGCCGCGCTCAATGCAACCGCGTCGTTGATGCCGTCGCCAACCATCGCAACATCGCCGAATTTTTTCAGCGTGTTTACGACTTCGGCTTTTTGCGCCGGAAGCACGCCCGCGAAAACTTTGTCAACGCCGACTTGTTTTGCGATTGTAGCCGCCGTGCGCTCGTTGTCGCCCGTGAGCATCACGGTGAAAATTCCCATCGAACGTAATTCCGAAATGGCTTTGGAACTGTCGTCTTTTATCACGTCGGCTACGGCGATTATTCCCAAAAGTTTTTTTTCGAGCACGAACAAAAGCGGCGTTTTTCCTTGTTCCGAAAATTCTTGAGCTTTGCGAAGCGATTTTTCGGAAACTTGAATTTGCTCGCAAATAAATTTCACGCTTCCGCCAAAAATTTTTTGTGCCGAAGAATTTTTCGCCGAAAGTCCGTTTCCCGCGACTGCCGCAAATTCGCTCAGTTCTCGCGCGTTCAGATTTTTTTCATTGCTTTTTGCGAGAATCGCTTTTGCCAAAGGATGTTCGCTTTTTGCTTCCAGGTCAACGGCGCATTGCAAAAGTTCAGTTTCGCTGATTCCTTCGCACGGAACGATGTCCGTAACATGGCCTTCGCCTTTTGTGATTGTGCCGGTTTTGTCGAGCGCGATGATTTTTGTTTTTCCCGCTTGTTCAAGTGCTGAGGCAGTTTTGAAAAGAATTCCATTTTTTGCGCCCACGCCATTTCCGACCATGATTGCGACTGGAGTGGCAAGCCCAAGTGCACATGGACAACTTATCACCAAGACGGAAATTCCGCGCGCCAAAGCGAAGCCGAAATTTTCGCCTGCGAAAATCCAAATTAGAATCGTCAAAAATGAAATTGCAATTACAATTGGAACGAAAACGCTTGAAACTTTGTCCGCGATTTTTTGGGCGGGGGCTTTCGTGGCGGCAGCGTCGCTGACAAGTTTTATTATTTGCGAAAGCGTCGTGTCTTCGCCGACTCGCACCGCGCGGCATTTTATGAAGCCGCTTTGATTGATCGTCGCGCCTGTAACATTGTCGCCTGCGATTTTGTCAACGGGAATGCTTTCGCCGGTGAGCGCGGATTCATTCACGCTCGTGCTGCCTTCGATGATGACTGCATCGACCGGAATATTTTCTCCTGGGCGCACTACGAAAATTTCTCCGAGAGAAATTTGTTCGATGGGAATTGTGATTTCTTTTCCATCCCGAATCACGTTCGCGGTTTTTGGCACAAGACGAATCAGGCTTTTCAGCGCGTTCGTGGTTTTTCCTTTTGAATGCGCTTCGAGCATTTTTCCAAGAGTGATGAGCGTCAGGATCATCGCCGCGCCTTCGAAATAAAATTCGTGCATGCATTGCATTACGCGGGCGGCATCACCTTTTGTTTGCGCGTCCGTCATTACAAAAAGCATCGCGGTGCTGTACAAAAACGAAGCCGTGCTTCCCAACGCTACAAGCGTGTCCATGTTCGGTGCGCCATGAAAAAGTGACTTGAAGCCGCTTATGAAAAATTTTTGATTTATTACCAAAACGATTGCGGCGAGCAACAATTGCGCCAAGCCCATCGCCAAATGGTTTTGCGCGAAAAAAGTCGGAAGAGGCCAGCTCCACATTGCGTGACCCATCGAAATGTACATCAGCAAAAGCAAAAATGCCAGCGAAGAAAAAAGCCTTTTTTTCAAGCGCGGAGTTTCTGTGTCCGCAAGCGAATCTTCCTGTTCTGCGATTGAATCTGCGGAATTTGAATTTGAGCGCGAAGACGCTTTCGAGTTTTTTTCACTTGCGCCGTAGCCCGCGTTTTTTACCGCTTCAATAATTTCTTGGGAAGAAGCCGCTCCTTCTACGGCAAGCGAATTTGTCAAAAGGCTCACCGAGCATGATTTTACGCCTTGAATTTTTGAAACGGCTTTTTCGATGCGAGCGGCACAAGCGGCGCAACTCATTCCAGTGACAGAGTATTGTTGCATATCAACTCCTGTATATGAATGTATGAAAATGTGTTCATATATTCAATAATTTTATTTCATCAATTTTTGCAACGTGGTCAAAAGTTCGTCCACGATTTCTTCGTTGCCGCTTTTTATGTTTTGCACGACGCAGGTTTTGATGTGGTTCGCCAAAAGTTCGCGCGAAAACGCATTGAACGCGCCTTGCACCGCGCTCACTTGGTTGAGAATGTCCGTGCAATATGCATTTTCTTCCACCATTTTTTTTATGCCGTTGATTTGCCCGGAAATTTTATTCAGACGGTTTGTCAATGATTTCAATTCTTCCTGTGAACGATGCTTTGTTTTCGCGCTGACGCTTTTTTTTGAATTCATTTGTTCCTCCGATATACAGTATACCGGTATGGGGTATATTTTGTCAAGAAGAAAATTGGTTGTTGGGACTTCAAAAATTAATGAACAATTAAAATTGATGACTAACTAAGCGTCATCAATTTTAATGCTGAGTTTTCTGCGAAAACTCGCTTATCGAACTTTCCGCGTCGCAACAAGTTGCTTAACGCGGATGAAATTGAACTTTTGAAAATCTGAAGTTTTTCAAAAGTTCAATTTTTAATGAACTGAAATTCTTTTTATTGAATTTCTTGTAAAATTATGCTAGAATCAATCTCATCAGCGCAAGCTTCGGGATGTGAAATCTTCCGCGCGAATCAAATAATTTGTTTTGAGGTTTTATTATGAACGAAATCACCTATGAAAAATCCGGCGTGGACATCAACAACGCTGACGCGACAAAACGGGAAATGGCAAAATATGTCAACTCCGACAATCAAAGAGTGCTGAACAAAGTGGGTGCTTTCGCTTCTCTTTATGACGTGAAATTTCCTGAAATGAAAAATCCTGTCCTTGTGCTCAAAACAGAAGAGCCTGGCTCGAAACAAAAATTCGCTTTCAAATATAAGAAGATAAAAAATATTTGCTACGACATGATAAACCATTTGACGAACGACATCATCGTCATGGGCGCGACTCCGCTCACGGTGCAAGACGCGATAATTTGTTCCAAAATCGAAAAAGATGTCGTGAGCGATTTGGTAAAATATATTTCGCAGGCGTGCAAAGAAAACGGCAGCGTTTTGACAGGCGGCGAAACTTCCGAGCAGCCCGACGTTGTGGAAAAAGGCGTTTACGTGCTCACGTCAAGCATCGTCGGCATTGTTGAAAAAGACGAAATCATCGACGGAAGCAAAATTGAAAAAGGCGACGTTGTGCTCGCCCTGCCTTCAAACGGAATTCACACGAACGGCTTTTCTTTTTTGAGAATGCTCATGGAACAATTTCCCGGCATCGAAAATGAAATTGTCGAAAACGGCGAAACTTTTTTGGAAATAATAATGCGCTCGCATTCTCCCTATTACAAAGTACTCGCGCCGCTTTTCGGCAACAAGGCATTGCGCGGAATGGCGCATATCACGGGCGGCGGCATTCAAGACAATTTGAACAGAATCTTGCCCGAAAATCTTTCGGCGGAAATCGATTTGGCGAAAATAAAAATTTTGCCGATTTTCAAATTCATCAAAGAAAAATCGCAAGCCTCCGACAAAGAATTGTTGCGAACTTTCAACATGGGCGTGGGCATGACAGCCGTCGTCAAAAAAGGCACGGAAAGCGAATTCCTCGAGCACTTTAAAAAATTCGGCACGGCGGCGTATGTGATTGGCGAAATTATCGACGGCAACAAAACGGTGGTTTTCAAAAACGATTTGCAATATTGAAGCGGCTACAAGAAAATCAAAAAGTGAAAATGTGAGCGGTGTGGAATTTCCAAGATGCATCAATTTTTCATATTTGTCTTGTACCACTCGATGTCATAAAAGGGAATCAATAAGTCTGAATAGCAATATGAGGAAAGGCGTTTTGGACTGTGGCTCGTGTATTTCCTGTAATCGCGCAAACCTTCTTCAAACAAAACAAATTTTCCGAAAGGAATGTAAACATAAACATTCTGTCTTTTAAACGGAATGCGCAATTTATACACGTCCACTTCCTCCAGATTGTAATAATCGATTAAGGAAAAATCATATTTAATGGCTCGTTCAATTTGTCTCCTGTCCAATGACTTGACATCAAAATTTATGTAAGGATAATGTTCAGATATCCAGTCAGATTCCTTTAGGACATCGAAAATTATGTCTATGTTTTCAGAACTTAATGCGGCGACATTGTTTCTTTTCAGCCTATCAAGCCCCAAAACTTTATAGTCGTCTTTAAAACTATAGTCGCGTATGTCCACCAAAGTTTCTTTGTGCTGCCTTCGGAAAAAATAAAACTGAGAGAAAAACATGGATTTTATAGAAATTGATGCCATAATTAAACCGAACAGAAGTCCGACAAAACGTTTGCCAAAACCAAAAACTTTCAAAGAGACGCACAAAAGGAATGCTTGTGGAACAAAGTATAAGATTAAATTTAATTTCCAGCCAAACAAAAAATGCGAATAAGAATTCACGACAAAAAGGACAAAGCCGAGCAAAGATGCTGTTTGCAGGATTGTCATGCACAACGCCATTTTCTTTTTTGTCATGGCGGAATTGACAATTAACAAAGGAATAAAAAATGCAGAAAGCAGGATTTCAGCCATGTAGATATATGAAAAATCTAAAGGCAGGAACAATAGGCACATTGAAACAAGACAAACGGCACTGTTAATTATTGCGAATATTTTTCTTTTCATAATTTCCTCACATAAAAAGTTTGCACGCTTGTAATATTCGCTATCTTCCATAAGTTTATCCTCCGCGTTTGCTTTCGCCGTTTACGTGCATTCTGAATCTTGCCATTGCTTCAAATTTTTAAGTTTCATCTATGCCATTGGGCAGATTTCGATTGGAATATCCTCCTACTCCTTTCAGCCAATGCCCTATAATTCCGCCTTTATTAATCCTGTAAGTTATTATTTCATTGTCAGAATTATATTCCAAATCAGGGAAGTATCCTTCATTATTCCAAAACCACGGCATTGTGCCGCTTTCTTCATAGAAATGAAAGTGAATCTCGTCATACGCATTTTGGCTATCGAAATAATCAAAACAATATTTTGACAATTGTTCGTCAAGTTTCTTTAGAGAAAACTGTCTGCCTTTTACAAGAAAATATTTACAACATTTCCTTTCACCATTATATTTATTTGTTTCAATATGATCTAATCTCAAATCCCTCAAGGTGATTTTTCCGTAATGAATCACATCTTCTTCAGGAACGGTTTTGTCTCCTTTATATGTAAGGTCAGGTCGCTCAAATCCGATATAAAGTTCGAAACCAATTACGCCATAAAAAAGCATAATCGGAATCATAGTTGCGACGACGAGCAGTAGCATTACTATCAGAAAAATTTTGATTTTATTCAATTTTTACCTCCACGATTTCTTCATGTATGGCGTAATCCACAAAAGCCTTGCAACTTCTTCCAAGTTATAATCATTCGCAAAGGAATCTTGGCGATTCTATTACTTCATACGATTCCTGAGGAATTTTTCCTGACTTTGGAACATAATTATCTTCATAACTATCCATTCTATCATATTCCTTATCATATGCATAATAATCGGCTATTTCTCCAGACGACGTTATGACATACTTATATAAAGGTTTGATTCCACTGAATACGATTATCTGCTGTGTATCAGCCATATATAAGAGAGATTGATTTTCTTCTTCCTTTTCAACTGATAACCATAATAGATTTTCTGTAAAGAGCTCTAATCTGTAATAAAAACCTGACTCGTTCTCATTTTCAAAATAATTTTTTATACCCATTTTGCGTTGCACCAGTTTCTCCAGATTTTCCAATGAATCGGGCAGCATATCGTATTCTTTATAATACATATATATAAAACTTTTCGCTTGTTCTATTGAATCGGCAATCCTCCATTTCCGGGCAAACATATCCCATGCAAAGGATAAAATCAAAGTCAAAAAAAGTATTGGTTTTTTCATAATCAAGGAAACTCCGTATAATTTATTTGAACAATTAAAATTGGCGACGCAAATTAGTCGTCAATTTTAATTGTTCGCAATATCTTGAATAACAAAATCTCCTCAAAGTACGATAGTATAACGACAGGAAGTAAAAAACTTCCGTGACAAAGATGTTGTGAAATAAACTTGCAAAAATGGCTTTCAAATTTATTTCATGCGTGAAAATCAATACCGATATGAAATGAAATCCAAAAACGCATAACGCGCAACACAATGTGTAGTAAAAGGGAAACAAGAAATAAAATTGCTTTTTCGACAGTTTCAACAAAAAGTACAAGCTTTGCAATATTCCAATAAATATGCTACAAATATAAAGTTCCATAAAATTAATGTTCTTAAAAATTAAAAAGCATAGAATCGCGTTATCCAATAAATAAAAAGACAAGAAAACAATCGCAAATATGAAGGAGTTTTTTCTCATATAATTATTTTTCCTCCAACCTTGAATTGTAGCAAAATTCTATTCCTTCGCCCTATTCATTTTACAACTTTCATTCATTTCCAACAATACCAAATAAATTTCAAATTGGGATTGGCCTCGTTTTCTAAAAGAATTTTTACAAATTCATATACATCATGTTCATAAGTTATAGAAACTTGTGGATGCTTTTATAGAAAACCTCATGCTCTTTATTCGGATTTTTATCTGCCAAATTTACACAAGATATTAGACTTGCTATATAAGGTCTGTTTGTCATATTAGCTCCGTAAGAAATTAGCAATTCTGTCAATTTAGGGTTTGCGCAATAATTCCCACAGAGGATTCGTGTCAACCCATTTAAATTGTCCTGCCATTTTATTTGGATTTGCACCTTGTTTCAATAATTCTTCTACCTGTTTCTTTTAAAACAATGTCTTTCTAAGAATCAAGGTCTAAATCTGCATAGTAAAAATTTTCAGATTTCATATTAGTTAAAGCAATTTCTTTTAATCGTTGTTTGTACAGTTTTAGAAACTCCTTGCTTTCATCTGTATTTACAAATAAGTAATATTTTATCAGTTGTCTAATTGCTTCAATATGATTACCATAAGATGCCTTTTTTAGCCAATAAATTGACTTTTTGTCATTTTTCTTAATCAAAAAGTAATGCATACCTAATTTATAAGCATCTTCATAGTTTCCTTTGTTTGCAGACTTCTGTAATTTACAGATTTCCAAAAGTGAATAATTATATTCATTCCAAGAAGTTAGAGGTTTTCCCATTGTACAACTTCCTATTAAGAGTATTATTATAATTACTTTTCTTATCATTTTGCCGTAAAACATTTAAATGTTCCCTTTCGAAATAGCAATCCGGGCTGATTTTTGGAAAAGATACTATATCCAGCAACCTTTACATCTCCATTTGAATAATACCAACACATTTCTGTTGCCGCATAGACATTTACACCTTTTCCCATTGCATTAGCAAATCTTTGTGCATAATTATCATATCCAGATGTTTTACCACCTAAGTTGCAAGATAGTAGTTTTATATCCATGCCTTGCTTATAATTTGGATTATTCTTTACTAATTCTGCAAGTTCTCTTGGAGAAACATCATTATAATTTATATCTTGAAATAAACGTGTACTACCATGTCCGCCAATTATAAAAACATCATCAGGATTTTTTACTAGATTTGCATATCTATGTATAGCACCATCTTGACTGTTATTTGCAAAGAAATTCAAATCAACCCCTGTATTTGAAGCCTCTTGTTTCCATTCGCATATCTTTTTTCCAACAATATCTCCAACCTGAAGTTTAGCAGGATCGCCTGTATAACCAGATTTCTCTCGCCAATTATTTCCATATTTACCCCAAAGAGTATCACCTTCTTCTGCTGTAAACGTACCATCATGATTATTTGTCCACATTCCCGTAGGGTCTATATAGCGTACTGGATTATTGGCTACATAGTGATACAGATTGCTATTTACACAGTTATAAACTCCTCCCATGCCCGGCAAACTGCCAGAATTCTCAGCAGTTCCCTTGCCAATGTCCGGGATGTACTCGCCGAGCGCGGGGTCTGTGGAAATCCACCTCGAATACTTGGGGTCAAGGTATCTTGCACCCTAGTTTTTTTGACGGTCACTCCCCCTATGCAAGCAAAATCATTTAAAAAAAATTTTTTTGCGATGCCGCGAAAACGCGGAGGACTCCAGGCTTGTGGCGGGAATTTCCTTTTTTCCGCGCGCCTGGACGGCATCATTTTCCTTTTTTCGTGGAGTCATCATTCAGACATTCTAACCGTTTTTTATATTCTTCGTCAACCACCTCGAACAGGTCGTGCTCCCTCGGATGGTATTTGCGGTACGCCTTCGCCATCTGCTCCGTCTGCACATGGGTGTACCTGACGGTGGTCTGTATGTCCTTGTGACCCAAGATTTCCTGCACGTGGCGGACGCTCGCCCCGTTATCCAAAAGGTGCGTGCGATATTAGTGACAATTTTTAAACGCTAATTTTAAACATTCCCTAAAATCGCGTTCGCCAAAATTACCGCATCCGCAATTTGCGATGCAAGCTCAATTTGCAAATTAGGTTTTTGCGCGAGCATTTTTTCGCGGTCGCCCATTCCGCCCAAAACGGCGGCGGTAAGAGTTCCAGCCGCGTGGCCCGCACCTATGTCCGTGTAGCTGTCGCCGACCATAATCGCTTCTTCCGGCGCAATCGGTATGAATTCCGCATCGCATTCGTCCAAATCTTTTTGGGATTTGCGTTTGATTTCGTTTTGAATTTTTTGATTAATTTTTTCAAGCGCGGCAAAAATTCCGTCTGGTGCGGGCTTGAGATTTTTCACTTGTTCAGGACCGATGAGCGCGTCGAAATATTTTTCGATTTTAAAATGCTTTAAAATTTGCAACAAAATTTTCGAAGGCTTGTTCGTGACAATTCCCATTCGGATTCCAGCCACTTTCAATTTGGCGAGCATTTTTTCAAATCCGAGATAGAGTTCCGTTTTTATTATCGCATGCGAATAATAATATTGCAAATATTCCGCGTGAATTTTTTTGAACTGCGCCTGCGGAATTGGGATGGGGCTTTCAATGTCGAGGCTTTTGGAATTTTTGATTGCGCGTTCAACCAAAGCAACCGAGCCGTTCCCGACAAACGTGCGCATTTTCGCGTAAGAAACCGTTCGCATTCCGTGCGCCTTGAGCGTCGCGTTTACGGCATCGGCAATGTCCGCCGCCGAATTGATTATCACGCCGTCGCAGTCGAAAAGCACTGCGCGGATTTGTTTTTGTTCCATAATTTATTTTCTCCTGCATTCCGATGAAAACGCATTTTTCAAAATTAAAAATTTTTGTGCAGGCGTTGAACGAATTCAAATCTGCCCACGGA
The DNA here is from genome assembly GCA_947174385.1 of uncultured Treponema sp. Lineage (GTDB taxonomy): Bacteria > Spirochaetota > Spirochaetia > Treponematales > Treponemataceae > Treponema_D. The sequence continues at coordinate 5,208 of CAMWIU010000038.1, read as the reverse complement.
AAATTCTTTTTCTTCGCCGTCCACAATCAAGTTCAAATAAATTCCGTCTTGAAATTTCGTCCTGTCGATGCTCATGGGAATTCCGACTTCGAGATTCGCGCCTTTTGAAATTCGAAAAAGAATTTTTTCTTTGTTGCGCAACGCTTGCTCGATGACGTGCACCTTTCCCTGATAGTCCATTCCACGCGCGGATTTTTTTTCTACGGGAATTGTCGGCGCACGCAATTGCGAAGAACTGACAATCATTTTCGAAGCGGCCATGTCGCGCAAGGTGTCTTTTTGTTCGTCGGAAAGTTCGAGAGCGTCTATGCTTTTGAAAATGTTCTGCAAAAACGAATTCTGCTTTTCGGAATTTTTATTCGTCGTGCTTGGCTTTGTTTTTTTCGAAGAATTTTTTACGGACTTTTTTTCGTCGTCTTCGCCTGATTTTTCCGATGCGGATTTTTTTGCGCGGGATTCATCTTCAAAAAGCGCGCGCGAATTTCCAATTTTTGAAAAATGCGATTGCGCAATTTTGATTTCCGCAGTTTTTATTTTTCCCGCATTTTCGATTCCGCATCGTTTTAAAAGCCGCTCGACTTTTGTCTCGTCTGCGCAATCGAGCAAAAAAATTCCTGGCGCGAGCTGCTCAAAAATATGTTGCTTTAAATGCGAATTGTGTTCGGCGAGCGCGGCGGATTTTTCGTCAAGCTTTATGATGAAGCCTTTGTAAATCGAAATCGACTTGTACGCGCTTTCCCATTCCTTCAGCGAAATTTCAAGAGATTCGGGCAGATTCAAATTTGAATTTTCTTTAAAAAATTCGATTATGCTTTTGCTGTTCAAGCCGCAATCCAAAGCGCGAATCACGGAATCTTTGTTGATTTCAAATTGTGCGACCGTGTCGAATTTTACGATGTCCGCAAATTTTATGAGCGGAAAAATTTTGTTCGGCGCGAATCCTTGCATGAGCGTTACGTTGAACGCGCTGTCCATTTCGAGCATCGTTTGTTTTTGCGACGCGGAAATTGGCGAGAAGAAATTCGGATTTTTGAAAATAATTTTTTCCGAAGAATTTTCATTTGAAACATTTACGATGCCGAGCGTTTCCGCATAATTCAAAAGGCGTTCGAAAAATTCATTCAGCGTTTCAGGCTCGCTTTGCAAATCCGTGCCTTGCTCGTGGCTTTGCACGATTTTTGAAAATCGACTCGGCTTTGAATACGAAAAATATTCGAGCGAATTTTTCGCGCAAAGCAAATATGTGTAACGCAAAAAAACACTTTCGCCAAATCCATTTTGCGGAATTGCGTTGAGCGCCTTCAAAAAAATTTCGACGTAAAGTCGCGTGCGTTCTTTCGAAGAATGAACTGGAATTGCCGCGAGCAAATAAATAATTTGTTCGTAACTTTCCAATTCCGAAAACGCTTCGATTTCGTTCCAATTGAGTTCGAACGCGCCTTCGATTTCTTTTACCAATTCCAAATTTACGAACGCGCGCGCCAAAAGTTTTAGGCGTTCGAGCTGTCCTGGAAATTTTTCTTTTATTTCATCTTCGGCACGTTTTTTGAAAGTGCCGTCGAGTTTGCAAATGCTTTTGTTTTTTGCGATGTAGCTCAAAAATGCCGCCACGAGTTCTGCGCGCGCGCATTCTTGCGGCGACGGAATTTTTATTGGCGAAGAATTTTCTGGACAAAGATTTTCCGCGCTCAAAACTTCGTTCAAAGTTTGCGACAAAATCGGATTTATTTTGTATGTCGAAGCGTATCGCCGCGAAGAAGAATCTTCGTAAATCAAAAGCCGCGATTTTAATTCTTGCAAATTGCGTTGCGTTTTTTCTTCGATGAAATTGTTTCCGAAAAATTCTTTTAGACTTTCGATATTCGCGCCGGAAATAAATTTGATTGCGGACAAAAGCAAAATGTCTTGTTTGGAAAGCAACGCGATAATATTTTTTTGCGTTTCCTCGCGGCGCAAAAACGCTTCCAATTGTTCGAGCAATTTTTGTTTGTTGTACGGCGTTTTCACTTCGCCCAAATAAAGGCGCATCGTCATCAGAAAATCGCTGTCGTCAAGTTGAATAAAATATTTTCGCCATTTGTCAGATTCGTCCTCGTAAAAATTTGAATCAAAATTTCGTGTCATAATTTCTCCCATTTAAAAACAGCATTGAGCGATTTTTCAAAATCATCGCGCCATTTGTGCATTGATTTTGAAACCTTTTTATTTTCAGCAACTTTAATCGATCGCCGATTCCGATGCATTTTGCATGAGCGCGCGTTCTTGAAGTTGCTCCAAATCCGCCGCGTCATTGTACAAAATAATTTTATACGAATAACCTTGCTCCGCCAAAAATTTTTGCCTGTTCGAGCCGAAGTCTTCGTCGGAAGTGCGCCGAGTTATAATCGTGAAAAATTTTGAAGTGCCCGAAAAATTTTCGCCGGGCTTGTTCAAATTTTTGGGACGCAAAATTCTTCCCAAACGCTGGGCTTCTTCCTGCCTGCTTCCGAACGCGCCCGAAAGTTCCACGGCCATTGAAGCGTCGGGCAAATCCACCGCGAAATTTGCGACTTTCGAAACGACGATTATTCGATTTTTTCCGCTACGAAAATCGGCGTAAATTTTTTCGCGCTCAGCGTTCGGCGTTTTTCCGGTGATGAGCGGCACTTTGAGCAATTCGGCGATTTCTTTCAATTGATTCAAATATTGCCCGATTACCAAAATTTTGTCGTCGGAAAATTTTTCCACCAATTCTTTTGCGACTTGGATTTTCGCAGGATTCGTGCTTGCGATTTTGTGCTTTTCGCGGGGAGGGACCACGGCGTATTCCAATTCGAGATGCTCGGGCAGATTCACGCGCAATTCAATGCACTTCGCGCTCGCGATGAATCCGCTTTTTTCCAATTCCTTCCACGGAACGTCGTAACGCTTCGGACCTACCAAACTGAAAACATGTCCTTGGCATCCGTCTTCGCGAACTAAAGTTGCGGTGAGACCGACGCGGCGCACGGCTTGCAATTCTGCCACCACGCGGAAAACTGGCGCGGGCAGCAAATGCACTTCGTCGTAAATTATCAAGCCCCACGCACGTTCGCGGAAAATCGAAAAATGTGGAAACGCGCTTTCTTTGTCCGGCCGCCATGTCAAGATTTGATAAGTGGCAATCGTTACTGGCGCGATGGTTTTATTTTCGCCCGTGTATTCGGCAATTTGTTCGCGCGTCAAATTTGTCTTGTCGAGCAATTCGTCAATCCATTGATGCACGGCAGTGATGTTCGTCGTGATGATGAGCGTGCTTGTTTTTAGCATCGACATAATTTTCATTCCGACGATTGTTTTGCCAGAGCCGCAAGGAAGCGCGATCGTGCCGAATCCAGTTCCCGGACGTTTGTCCGCCACGATTGATTCGGCGGCTTCGATTTGATATTCTCGAATTACGAGCGGATTTCCCGACAAAGTTTTTTCGCGCAAATTTATTTCAAGAGTCTCGCCTTCGCGCAAAGGCGCTTCGTCCTTTACGGGCCAGCCGAATTCCAAAAGTTTTTGTTTTACGATTCCGCGGTCGGTGAGCGCGAGCAAAAAGCAATTCGGTTTTTCGCAAGGCGAAAGAAATTTTTTCATTGCGGAATTATTTTGAATTTGCTTGAAAATATTTTCGTCCGCAGTTTCAAGATAAAGAAATTCTTGACGGGGAGGGGAAATTTCTTCTGATGATTTTTCTTCTTGAATTTTATTTTCTTCGATTTGCACGAGGCGTAATTTTCCAAAACGTTCGGCAGTTTCGAAAATCCACATTTCGATATTTTGCGGAATTTGATAGCGACTGAATTCGCGCAAAGTTTGGATTATTTGTTGCGTGGAAATTCCCGCGCTCGCAGCGTTCCATAAAGAAAGCGGCGTAAGCCGATAAGTGTGCAAATGCTCGGGCGAACGTTCAAGTTCGGCAAAAGGAATGAGCGCGTTGCGGCATTCTTCAGAACGAGGCGCGTGCACGTCAAGCAAAATCGTGCGGTCGCTTTGTACAATCAGAGGATTTTGAAATTGTTCGATTTGCGCCGCGTTTTGCACAAATTCTATTTTACAATGGAATTGCGATTTTTTCAATAGCGGAAATTATTTTAACAAATAAACTCGGTTGCGATTTGCGCCTTGAGCTTCTACAATTTCTTTTTCCGAAAGGCTCGCCAAAATTTTTCGCGCAGTTTCGGTTGAAGTTTCGGCAATTGTACGCGCTTGCGAATTTGTAATCGATTTGTTTTCAAAAAGATATTCCAAAATTTTTTCGATTTTTTCATTGCATTCAATTTGCGCATTTTTGCAAAGTCGCGCCACTTTCGGATTGTTTGGAACAAAAGGCGTTTCTTCTTGATTTTTTGGCGCGGCGGATTTCTTTTGCTTTTTTTCACTCAGATTTTTTTTCGGGGAATTCTTTAGCACGACTCCGTATTTATCAAAATGCGTCGCCTTGTAGTCGAGTTTGTTTTTGCCGCCGAAAATAAAATTTTCCACGAACGTTTCAAGGAACTTGGCGTTCGCACGAATTTTTTTATTTTTGTCGGAATAAGCCGAGCGCACGAGCGCGTTGCGAAAATAAACTGGATTTTGCGCTAGCGTTTCGTTCGAAATTTCAAAGCCAAAATGTTCGAGATATTTTATGAAAAATGTCGCAATCGTTTGCGTGTTGAATTTTTCAAACGGATGGATTTGCCACAATTCAGAAATGAAATTCGCGATGTGTTTCGCGCTTTTTTTCGAATCCAAATTTTCAAAATCAAATTCATTTTCTTGCGAGAAAATTTTTTCAAGCGAATTCGAAATTTTCTTTGCCGTAGGATAAGTCAAAATCCCACCGTCCAAAGTCCATTCTTTTTTCGCGATTTCCTTTTTGCGAAACTCGCCGGCATCCTCCAAAATTCCTTCGAAAAGCGCGTTGTGAATTTTGCACAAGGAATCTTGCGACAAATCGAATTCATTTTTTGGCAAAGACAAAATCGCGAACGTTCGCGCCGCCACGAGATTCGCGTGATTTTCGTCGTCAATTTTTTCCGCTTGGGCGACGGCTTCTTCGGCGGAAATTTTTCCTTCGATATTTTTTTTCGCAATTTGAATCAAATCTTCCGAAACTTCATGTCCGTCGAAAATTTGAAACGCGACTGAATTTTTCCAAAATAAAATTTTTTGATTAACATTCATTTCGTTTGCCATTTTTTTCATTCCTTTAAATTTAAT
>CAMWIU010000037.1 GCA_947174385.1 uncultured Treponema sp. | reverse complement strand
GTCTTCGTCCGCCCATGCGCGCATCGTCAAAATGCTCAAGTCGCCGTGAACTGCCGGAAAATAATTTTTGAAAATTTCTTCCTGCAAATTTTCAGGGAATGCGACTGAAAAATTTTCGCGAACAGAAATTTCTTTTACGCACGGAATTTCGTTTTTCAAAAAATCATAGTCTTCGCGCGACTTTTCAACGCAAAGAATTTTGCATTTTGGATTTCGTTCCAAAAAAGATTTTATGTGATAACCGCCCGCGATTCCCAAAATTATTGCGAAACTCGCGCCGTCGCTTTCCGCGCCGAAATTCCTTGATTCGCGCTCGGGATCGTATTTTGAATGCGCCGCCTTTCCCGAAGCGAATGCGGGAATTTTTTGAGAATTTTTTGCGGCGAAAATTTCTTTGTAAAATAAATTTTTCATTTTAATCTTTCAAAAATCTCTTTTAAAATATTTTCGGTTTTTTCGAAAATCGCTTTTGAATGTTTTTGCTTTTCTTCGTCGCTTGCGGCGCGGTCGCGCAAAATGCATTCGCTCGGAAAAATTTCTTTTTGCCATTCTTCGCTTTTTGAAAATTCAAGAAGCGTCTTTTTTATTTCGCAATTTCGATTTTCATTTGAGAAAAATTTGATTTGAGGAATTGCGCAGGGCGATTTTTTTTCCGCAGAATTTTTTAGCATGGCTTCCGCTTCCTTCGAAGAAATATCTTTGATTTTTCCAAGTAAATTTTTGAATCCTGCTTCGCCGCAAATTCGAAAAACTTTTTGCTCGCCATTCCAAGAAAAATTCGAAAACCACGCGGCGTAGATTTCAAGGCTCGGGGAGGGGAGCGATGCTTTTGCAATGCGCGTGGCTTTAGTTCGCAGGCGAAAATCTTTTTGCGCTGCATCCAGTTCGAGCGCGTTTGGCTGGGCGTGCGCGAAAGTTTCGCCGCCTGCCAAATCCAATCCAGCAAAAAAAATTTCTTTTCCGCCATTCGCCAAAAAAAATTCCAAAGCCGTGCCGCTCACAGTTCCGTTTCGCCTTGCCTGCATGTACGGAATTTCGAGCGCGGCGAAAAGTTTTTTTGAAAGCGCGTCGTCATCGTAGCACAAAGGAAGGATCTCGTTTTTTTCAAAAATGGCAGAGGCGCATTCGCCTTCGCTTGTGAGCGCGAGCGGAATTTTTTGAAAGCGTTCGAGCGAATCGAGATGTTTTTTCGCCCAAAATCCGCCGTCTGTGGAAAAGCAAATGTCCGGAAAAATTCCTTCGTGAAGCAAAACTGAAATCGACGAAGAAAGTGAAACAAGGAAAATTTTTTCGCGCATTTTTTTTATGAGCGGAATCGCGGATTTTAGGCTCGGTCCTGACGCGCAAAACAAAATCGGAAAATCGACTTTTTCAAAATGCGCGACATTTTTTATTTTTCGAAAAAAATTGATTTTGTTTTTGAGCCATTTTTTTTCGAAATATTCGCGCGTCGCAAGAATCGCGCGCGCTTTTTCCGTCGCGGATTTTATTTCTTGCCATGCAAATTTTGTTTCGTCCGAAAACGCGCGCGCGCTTGGCGGCCATTCCAAAAAAAGCGTTTTGAAAACGCCTTCTTCGCCGAGCGCGTTGAAAATTTTTTCCGAAAGCGAGTCCGCATTTTTTTCGCCTTGCTCGAAATCGCTTTCGTCAATTATAAAATCGAACTTTCCGTTCCATGAAAAAAAATCCTTGGAAAAACGAATCGTTCCGATTTTCGCGCTGGGAAATTTTTTCTTCAATTCGGATGCGACATAACCGAGCGCGCCTTCGATGATGATGATTTTTTCGGGAACGAAATTCGCGCGGACGTTTTGGGCGAAACGCTCAGCTTCAATTTGTGGATTGTATTGCGAGTGCAAAAAAACGCCGTTCGCCTTGGCGCAGTCGCTTCCGTTTTTTGCCTTTAGAATTTCCGTCGCCAAAATCAGCCTCGCAAGATGTATGAGAAAATTTCTTCCGCGCGGCGTTTTCGCGAAAATCCGTCCACTTCAATTTTCGTAGCGAGCGAAGCCGTGAAAATTTTTTTGCTCGCATCGAAAATTTTTTTCCGCGCGGCATCCTCGAATTTTTTTTGCGCAAGAATTGAAACGATGTTAATTTTTGAAAGATTTTTCGAAAACACGAAGTCGGGCCAAGGAAAGATTTTTTTTGCCTCGAAAAAAAATTCTTCAAAAATCGCGTTCGAAAGAATTTCTTTTGCCTTGGGATTTTCCGAAAAAAAATCTTTTTCTTCTCCGGAAAAAATTTCTTTTAATGCCGCGTCAAGCGAAATCGTGATCAAAAACGCGCCCGCGCTTCCGAGAAGCCCTGAGATTTTTTTTTCGTCACCAGCGCGGAAGAAAAAATTTTTTTTGCTTTCCAAAATCGGAAGTAGGGCGCGCCGAAAATCTTCTTCGTTCGGAAGACTTTGGAATTCGCTTGAATCGTATGTGAAAAAAATTGCCGCGGGATTTTCGCGCAATCTCAAAATCGCGATGCGCTCACTTTTTTCTTTTGCTACGCTTCCCAAAAATTGCAGAAAGCCCGCGAATCGTTCGCTTCCGCGTTCGAGAAAAATCCATTCGTCGCCCGCCGCGCTTCCCGCCCAAAAGTCGCTCGTGGAAATTGATTTCAGGATGGTTTCGACATCGATGCCGTGCGCGTGTTTTAAAAGCATGATTTTTTGCGCCGCGCACAAAACGCCGCAATGGGCAAAGCCGCAAAACTCTGCCCATTGTTGAAAATCGGAGGGAAGTGAATTTTCAGGCGGCCTCGCGGCAGCCCGTTCGAAAAGCCCCATTACGAAAGACCGAGCTCGTCGAAAAGTTTTTTGTACGTTACGAAGTGCTCGGACTTTGCGAATTCTGTGATTTTCTCTTCCGGAAGATTTTCAAGAAGCTGATCCATATACGAAAGTACGGAAATCACTTCTTCTCTCAAATTTTTCGGAATCGAATTCTGCTGAAGTTTAGTTTTTTCGTCCTCGCCGGAAATCGGCTCTTCTGCGGCAGTTTCGGCAGAAAGAGGCTCTTCAAATTCGACCGGCTCTTCCACGGAAGTTTCTTCGAGCGAATCTTCGGACAAAGGCTCGGCAACGGCAGGCTCTGCTGCTGCAATTTCGTCAGGAAGGCATTCTTCGATGACTGGCTCTTCGAATTCGACCAGCTCTTCGTTTTCGCCGTCAATATTCTTGTTGATTTCTTGCTCGTAATTTTCATCGGCGGGCGAGGATTGCTCCGTCATCGAAAGGGACTCTTCTTCAATTTCGGGAATTGCAGGCTCTTCCACATCCTCGGTAACGGCTGGCTCTGCTGCGGCGATTTCGTCGGGAAGGCTTTCTTCAATGACGGGTTCTTCAAATTCGACCGGCTCTTCGTTCTCGCCGTCAATATTTTTATTGATTTCCTGCTCGTAGGCATCTTTTGCGGCGAGCGAATCGTCTATTATGTCGGATTCGGTGGCGGCCGCTTCTTCAAAAGCGGCGTTAATGTCGTCGCCAATTCCAATCGAGGCTTCGTCGCCTTCTTGGTTTGAGATGTTTTCTTGCATTATTCCCGAAACCGAATTTTCAAATTTGTCCTTTGCGGCGAGCGAATCGTCTATTATGTCGGATTCGGTAGCGTCGGCTTCTTCAAAGGCGGCATTGATGTCGTCGTCAATTCCGACCGAGGCTTCTTCGCCTTCTTGGAGCGAAATGTTGTCCTGCATGATTTCATCGACGTTCGGAATTTGATCCTGCGTTTCTGCTTCCGAATCATTTTCTTCCATGGCGGAATCTTCTGCGAGGTAATTGAGATTGTCTTCCGTGAGCGAATTTTCTATGGGAGTGTCTTCGCTCATATATTCGTTCAATGCGTCGTCGTTGAAGGATTCAAGCGTGGGAACGCTTATTTCTTCGGGAAGCGCGCTTTCTTCAACGTTCATTTCGTCCGAAATTTGCGTGGGCGTGGTGAAATCGTCGGAAAGCCCTTCAAGCGTAGGGTCGGGAATGCCGAGTTCGTCCTCGGAAATCGCGTTTTCTTCTATTTCTTGTTCAATATTTTCTTCGATTTGCGGCTCTTCTATGGAATCGCTTTCGATTGTGGCTTCGGGTTCGGCGAAATCCTCGGAATTTTCTTCCGTCTGTGTTATTTCCGCGGAATTCAGGATGTCCGTCATTTCGCTTCCAGAAAGCGCGATTGTATTGTCGCCGTCGTCGCTTCCGAAAAATCCTTCCGAATCATCGTCCTGCGAGGCTGCGGCTTGCGGAATGTCTTGCGCGGCAGGCGCGGGCGGACGGCTTTGTATGTCGGCGAATTCGGTTTTTATGTTTTTGATTTCGCTTCTGAGCGACGAAAGTTCCGCCATGATTTGTTCAAGGATTTCCTTGCCTTTTTCGCTGATTTCCGGTGAAACGGCGTTTGAAGTTGTGTTTTCCATAGTGTTCGTAGTGTAATCCTCCTCGGAATCGTTTTCCGCGAATTCCGCAGAAATTTTTCCGTTTATGACATCCTTGACCGAAGGCATATCGGTGTCGTCGTCAGCGGTAACTTTCATGACATAATTTATGACTTCTTTTTTTATCGGATTCGAGCCGTCAGGACCGTCCGTAATTCCGATTTTTGAGTCGTCGTCGTCAAAGCCGAATTCCGAAAGGTCGATTTCGTCGCTGGAAGATGAAATCTGTGAATCCGCTCCTCCTTCCGGGACGGATTCCGGAATTCCTTGTGCCGCCACCGCCGCATCGAACGAACTGAACATTTCGTCGTCCGTGCCACTTTGGGCGTTCGGCAAATTTTGCGGCGCGACGGGATTCATCGCGGCTTCGTTTTCGGGCGTATCTTCGACTGCGATTGTTTCGGCTTCTTCGTCAAAATCCACGGCAATGTCGAGCGTCTGCTCGTCCTTGATTTCCGCAGGTTCTTTGGAAGGCGCGCTTGAAGAAAAATCGCCGCCCATGAAATCGCCCAAGTCGATTTCTCCGTCGTCGAACGAAATTTCCTGCGAACTGCCGGAATCGCCCATAAAAGCGTCCAAATCAATTTCGCCGTCGTCAAAAGAAATTTCTGTTTCTTCGGATGCCGGCGCGCTGCTCATTTCCTGTTCAATCTGAATTTCTTCGGTAGCGTCGATTTGCGCAGGTTCTGTTTCGCCGTCATCGAAATTTTCGCTGATATTTTTCGCAAAATCCTCGTCGTCGAAAGGCTCTTCTTCCGGCAAATCCAAATCGTCGGAAAAGAATGCTCCGCTCAATGCCGCAGTTTCTTCGTCGGTTATGCCTTCGCTTTGAGGAAGTTCTTCTTCGGAAGTCTGCGTGTCCGCTTCCATGACGATGTTTGCGAGTTCGTCGGGGTTGAGCGCGGTTTCTCCGTCGTCAAGGCTTTCTTCCTGCAAATCTTCGGCGGTGGAAGTGAAATCCAAATCCTTGAAAATGTCCTCGCCGTCGGAAGATTCGCCGAAATCGGGCAAGTCGAATTCGCCGATAGAATTTTCGGAAGAATTTAAAGATTCGTCATTTATGTCAAGGGGCGAGTTTTTAACCCAAACCCCGTAGCTGTCTAATTCGTTCGAATCATCTTTTTTGTCGCTCATAGATTCCCCTTGAAAAAAGAAAAGAATTCTTTTTAATTATCGGCAAAACGGCGGAATTTCCGCAATGCATTCTCAACAATTATAACATACTTTCAAAAAAATTCCAACTAAAATTTTGATTTTTTGCATGAATGCGTAAAACTTGCCTTCGCATTTTGCGCAGCTTTGAAGAAAAATCAGCGGCGTGCGATATTCTACGGCATTCGTCAAAAGTCTAGTGGTTTTTGAATTTCCGCTTGACCTATTTGGATTTATGCTCTAAAATGATTTTGATGTGTTCGCGTTTTGGAGGATTTCGGAATTCTGCGGAATCGAGCGGAATTTTCGGCGCGGATTCTAATTTTGAAAAAATGATTCGGACGTATTAAAATGGCACAGAAAAATATCGACCTTGCGGGCGGAAAGCCTTTGCAGGGAAAAAACAAATTTTGGTTTTCGCTGAAAAAAAGTCTTCCGCTTGTGGTGACTTGCATCCTCGCGTATTTGGCGGCGGCGTTGATCGCGTTTTTCGGCGTGAGCAGGAATTCCACGGTGGCTTCGTTCGCGCTGGACGAATACGAAGTGGGGCAGATTGCCGACCGCACGATAATTGCGGATCGCAGCCTTCCGAGCACGATGGAATATCCCACGGCCGTCCGCGAAGGCGAAAAGGTCATCCGAAAGGGATTCGCGATTACGGAAGAAGGCTACCGCAAGCTCGAAAAAATGGCGAACACGCGCGAGTACATCGACTACTTGGCGTTCGGCGGCGCGTTGCTTTATCTCGCGCTCCTTTTGGCTTTGTGGATTTTTTTGTATTCGCCCGTGCTTTTGGGAAGAAAAGTTTCTCTCAAGGAAATAATAACGCAGATAGTTTTTTTCCTCGCGCTTTATTCGGCGACGGTTTTTTCGCAGAAATTGCCGTTCGTGCCGAACAGCCCGTATTTGCTTTGCATCTTCATTCCGTGCGTGCTTTTCGTGCTTTTAAGTTCGATTCTTTTCGGGGAAAAGTCGGCCCTTTTCTTTTCGCTGATTTCGGCTCTTGGAATTTTGAATGCGTCGAACTATGAAATAAAAGTTTTCCTTTTCGTGCTCATCGTGAGCGTTTCGTGCTGCCGCATTGTCCGAAAAATCGAAAACCGAATCCAAATGGTTTTTGTCGCGATAATCACGGCTCTTTTGAACGGAGTCGCGGCTTTCGTGCTCAAAGTCGTTTTCAACGACGCGATGGCGGACATGCCGCGCCTTCTTTTGGCTCTGGCCGCGAACGGATTTTTGTGCGGAATCTTGGCGATGGGATTTTTGACTTTGCTCGAGCAAGTCCTGAACACGGCTTCGGTTTTCCGCCTCATCGATTTGAGCGATTTGAACAATCCGCTTATGCAAAAAATGCTTCTCAACGCGAGCGGAACTTACAGCCATTCGCTCATGGTGGCGCAGCTTGCGGAAAACGCTTGCAAGGCGATCGGCGCGAATTCGCTTTTGGCGCGGGTGGGCGCGTATTATCACGACATCGGCAAAATCGACCAAAGCGAATATTTCGTCGAAAACCAGGCCGGCGAGAACAAGCACGACGAAATCAATCCCGCGCTTTCTGTTTCGATAATTCGAAGCCATGTGAAAAAAGGCGTGGAAATGGCAAGACAGATGCGCCTTCCGCCTCAGATAATCGACATCATCGCCGAGCACCACGGAAACGGAGTGATTGGATATTTTTACGCCGAGGCTCTCAAAAAAGATCCCAACGCGAACGCCGAGGATTTTTCATATTACGGAAATCCGCCTTCGAGCAAGGAAAGCGGCGTGGTGATGATCGCGGACACGGTGGAAGCCGCCTGCCGGACTTTGGAAAAGCCTTCCGTTCCGCGCTTGGAAAAATTCATCCAGACTTTGATCGACGGAAAATTGCAGAATCATCTTTTGGACAATTGCGCGCTCACGTTCGCGGACTTGGCGAAAATAAAGGCGTCGTTCGTTTCGATTTTGGCGGGCTATTATCACAGCCGAATCGAATATCCGAACCAAAAAGATCCCGATGCCGAAAAGGAAGGCGAGTCCGCCGCCAAAAAGACGGACGCTGGCGCGAAGGCGAAAAAAGGCAAGGAAAATGGCAAATAGAATTCTTGTTTCTGCGGAAGACGGAATGGATGCGCCCGAATGGTCTTGCAAAGTCGAGCCGTTTTTGAAAAAGTCGCTTTCCGCGCTCGGCCTTGACGGGCGCGAAATTTCTGTCTTGTTTTGCGGCGACGATTTCATCCGCGCGCTCAACAAGGATTATCGTAACGTGGACGCGCCCACCGATGTTCTTTCTTTTGAAAGCGGCGAAAAATATTCGGACGAAGAGGGCGAATGGCTCAACATGGGCGACATCGTGATAAGCCTCCCGATGCTTTCGCAGAACGCGCGATATTTTTCCACGAGCGAAAATGCCGAACTCAAGCGGCTTTTGCTTCACGGCGCGCTCCACTTGAACGGAATGGATCACGGAGACGAGCACATCGAGGCGGGAAAACCGCCCGAATGCGAGATGCTTTGTTTGCAGGAAAAAATTCTTTCGGAACTGGAAGAGGAGGAAATCGTGCCGAATTCGATTTCGGCATCTTGAACTTAATTCTATGGGTATCTTTGATTTCAAGCACAAAAAAGAAGACTCCAAGCAGGAAAACGCTCAGCGTCAGATTCTCAACGAAGAAAAAAAGGACATGATTCGCGGCATCGAAGATTTGTCGGAAACGAGCGTCAAGGAAGTGATGGTTCCGCGAATCGACGTTGACTTCATCAACATAAACACGCCGCAGGACGAGCTTATGGAAAAAATCGCCCAAAGCGGCCATTCGCGCTTTCCCGTCTACAGCGACTCGATTGACAATGTTGTGGGAATTCTCTACGTCAAGGATTTGATTCGGAACATTTCCAAAAAGGAAGAGACGGTTTTGGACAAAGTGATTCGAAAGCCGTTTTTTGTGCCAGAATCCAAGCGAATCGACAGCCTTTTGCGCGAATTCAAGCGGCGGCACGTCCACATCGCGATTTCTGTGGACGAATACGGCGGAGTTTCTGGCATCGTCTGCATGGAAGACATCATCGAAGAAATCGTGGGCGACATTCAGGATGAATTCGACAACGAGCGCGAGGACATAATTTCGCTCGGAAGCAACGCCTGGCTTTGCGACGCGCGGACGAATTTGGACGACTTGAACGAGGAAATCGGTTCGGAATTTCCTTCGGGCGAATTCGACACGCTCGGCGGATTTGTTTTCGACTTGTTCGGAAAAATTCCCGTAAAGTACGAGAAAATTTCATGGGGCGCGTACGATTTTATCGTGCAGGACATGGAAGGCCACAGAATCAACGTCATAAAGATAATCTTGCGCGGCGAAAAGGACGATACTGAAAGAAAAGAGAATTGATTCGTGCGGCTTGGTCGGCAAAACTTGGGGGTGGGAATGAAATTTGTTTTTAAAATCGCGCTTTGCGCTGCGGCGTTGTTTTGCGCGGCAGAAATTTTCGCGCAGTCGAGGCGGAACGCGCAAGGACTTTTCGCGGAAGGAATCGAGGCGGAAGACGATCGCGACTGGTGGGTGGCGAGCGAAAAATTTCAGGCGGCGGTTCGCGCGAATCCCGCCTATGCCGACGCGTGGTTTCACCTTGCGAAATGCCTCTATCAAATGCAAAGTTTCGAACTCGCTTTGCAGAATCTCCAGAACGCGAAAAAATATTCGCCCGAACGCACGGACATCCTAAATCTTGAGGGAATGGCGTTGATTTCGCTGGGACGCTTTGACGACGCGGAAAAGATTTTCACTCAAATTCAAAAAAAATATCCGAACGACATCGAATCGAGATTCGGGCTTGCAGAACTCAACCTTTTGAAAGGGCGCACGACTGTCGCCGAAAGGCTTTATTCGGACGCGCTTTCGAAAAATCCGGGGAACGTCAAGGCGCTTCTTTCGCTCGCGCTTTTGAAATCCGAGTCGAAGGATTCTCCAAGGGCGGAACGCTACGTGAACGAAGCCTTGCGCGTGGGAAGCGCGGATCCGCAAGTCTATTATATCGCGGCTTTCCTCGATTTTAAAAACGGAAAGTTCGACGCGGCAGAAAGGCGGTGTCTTTCCGCGCTCCAGCTCGACGGAAATTATGCCGCGGCTTACGAGCTTTTGTCGCTGGTATATTTCGCGCAAGGAAGGTTTTCCGAAGTCATCGATTTGGCGGATTTCGGAATTTCCCGCGATCGCGAGAACGGAAACATTTGGTATGTCAAAGGACTCGCGCAGCAAAAACTTGGTCGCGAAGCAGACGCGCTTGAAACTTGGATTTTGGGACTCGAAGCCGTGGGCGACGACGAGATAATGCGCGCGGCGTTCGAACTTTTGGTTTTTAGGACGCTTCCTTTGGAAGATCCGCGCCGCGCGGACTGGGCGAAATTCCATGTGCAAAAAGGCTTGGAGCATTCAAAGCGTTATTCCGGGCGCGCGATGCGCTACGAATATCAGGCGGCGTTGCGGCTTGACCCGCAGAATTTCCGGGCGAGAAATGCGTTTTCGAATTTGCTCCGCGCAGAAGGCTACAGCGAGAACTATCTTTCGCAAATGCGTTTCATTCAGGAAAATGAAATTTTGCAAAGCGGAATCCAGGCGATGAAGGACGATGGAAAGACGATCGATGCCGCAGACGAGAAATTCGCGCTCGTAAAACTTTCGGACACGGTTGAAGGCTACGAGTCGCTTTTGGAAAACACTCTCGCAAGAAAATGGGATGTGAATCCTTTTTTCCTCGACAAAAATCGGTGGAATCTGCGGATTTACTACATGGATTCTAGCGCGCCGCTCGCCCATCCCGAGTTGAGCCGCGTGGCTGCCGAACATCTTTGCGTTTTGTTTGGCGGCGTTTTGGGACAAAGCGTAGAAGTTTCCGCGCACCGCGCCCGCGATTTTTCTGCGGCGTATTCCGATGCCTACAAGGGCGGCTTCGACTATTTCATAATTTTGGACGCGGAGGAGGACGAGCGCGACATCAAGTTCGAGGCGACGATGTATTCGGGGCGAAACGGAACGGAAGCGAAAAAATTCTCCACGTTCAAAACCGGAAATGACAGGTACGCATCGTCGCTTTTGAATTTGCGTTCGGCGATATTGGCTTCGCTTCCTATTCGCGCGAAAATCTTGAACCGCTCCGGAAAGGACATTCTCGTGGACATCGGGCGCACCGAAGGAATGGTGGCCGGCGCGAAATTTGCAGTCGTTAAGCGAGGCGCGCTTCGCACTTCCGATACGGGAGTGGGCGTTTCTTATTCCGAAAAAGATTTTCTTGGAACGGTGACGCTTTCCAATGTCGGCGAGGACATTTCCGAAGGCGTTTTGGGCGACACGGGATTCTATGACATGGTGAACGCGCGCGACGAAATTGTTTTGGTGGAAATTCCTGGAATGGAAAATTCATCCGAAAACGACATCGCAGAAGACACTTCGCCCGCCGCAAACCAGCGCGGCGTTCCCGTCTTGACTGCGATGCCCGAAATCGATGGCGATCCATTGCGCGGGGCTTTGAGCACGGGACAAAAAAATTCCACACTGGTCGATATGATTCGCCGAATTCGCTAGGAATTTAGAATTCGCTTTCCATCAAGTCGAGGCTCGAATCGATCCATTTTTTGGCGAGCGCGGGAAAAATTTCCTGCACGGCAAGAAAGCATTGCACGGCTTTTTTGTATTCGCCGCAAAAATAAAAACTCTCGCCAAGATAGAATTCCGCGCGGTTCGTGACGGCGGCGTTCCGATTCACGCTCAAAAAATCGATGAAAAGTCCCACGCTTTCGCGGTATTTTCTCTGAACGAGCCCTTCGCGCAGTGTCTCGAACAAAATGTATCCGTCGCCTCCGTCCGGCGCGAACATGTCGTCTTCGAAAAAATACGGCGTTTTGAAAGGCTCGGACTTTTGTTTTGTTGAACCGTTCGCCAAATTCGCGACGCTTTGCTTCGCCTCTTCGCTCACATTTTGCGCATCTTCTCCAAATCCCAAAATGTCCATTGGAAGAGGAAGCGGCATTTCCCGCATTCGGAATTCATTGTCCTGCGCCAAGGCCGGAAGACGCGATTTTTTTTTCTTTGAATCGATTTGATTTTCCGAGTCTGAATCCGCGTCGAGTTCCCGAAAATCTTCGTTCGAATTCGTGGCAGAATTTTCGGATGCGTTTTCGCCGAAATTCACAAAATCGTTTTCCGCCATTTCCGCTTCAAAATTCTGCATCGCTTGTGCGCGTTCGCTTGTGCGTTGCTTTGGAACTTTCGCCTGTGCGCCTCGCGTCGTCGCATTCATTCCCAGAATCACCGCCTTGTAATCGCCGTGCGACGTGATTGCGATGACGGCATAAAAATAGTCACCCGCCTTTTGAATGGAATCCGTATGCCGCGCTTCGGTCAGCACCGCGATGGGGAAGTCCGCCTCGATATCCTTATATGAAGCGATTGGCTTTGAGGCGCGATAAAGTTTTGCGCCTATTATTTTCGGCTCGGTTTCTTTGGGAAAATTCCATTCAATTTCGATTGTCTTGTTCGCGCCGGATTTTGCGGAAATCGAATCCGCGATTGGCCTTGTCTGCGAAATGACGTTCGCCGAACATAAAAAAATCGGCAGAAAGAGCGTCAGATTTTTTAAAAGTCTCATTCTTCAATATTATCGTCAGAATAGATTTTTTGCAAGCAAATTCCGCGTCAAAGCATTAAATAAAAAAATGAAAAAACTCTTGCATAAATCAAAAAATTCCGTTATAATGGATTGACACTAGAGGTAGAAATGTGATATATTCAGCACTGATACTTCTGTGAAAAAAAAGTGAGGTTGAATATATGGCAGTACCTAGAGCGAAAACTTCAAAAGCCAGGACTCGCAGACGACGCAGCATAAACATGCGCCTTGAGGCTCCGAACCTTGTTCCCTGCAACAATTGCGGAAACCCGGTGAGGTCGCATTATGTTTGCCCGAAATGCGGATTCTATCGCGGTCGCCAGGTTATCACACCTGAGACAAACTAAAATTATTTTTTTACAAATGGAGAAGAAAATGGACGAATTGTTTGAGAAAATCAAAAAGCTCATCGCGGACAAGTTGGAAATCGACGAAAGCAAGATTGAACTTGGCTCGTCTTTCCGTGGAGACTTGGGCGCGGATAGTCTCGATACTTACGAGTTGGTCTACGCAATCGAAGAGGAATTGGGCGTTTCCATTCCCGACGAAAAGGCGAACGAATTCGAAACTGTTCAGGATGCCTACGACTTCATCAAGTCCGAGCAGTCAAAATAAATTTCTAAAAACCGCGCAGGATTTTTGCGTCGGTTTTTAAGAAAAATATTTTTCTCGAAAATAGCCCGATTTTGTCGGGCTAGAGTTGTTGTGGCGGGCGATGAAGAAAGTAGGCGAGCTTTTTCATTCTTCAAAAGAAATTTCTCCCAAACGCAAAAAGGCCTTGCTGGAATTTTGCCGCCCGCTTGGGCTGCATTTCAAAGATTTGGCTTTGCTCGACTTGGCGTTTCATCACCGCTCGTATTCGAACGAGGATGCGGCGTACAGGCACAAAAACAACGAGCGGCTTGAATTTTTGGGCGACAGCGTTTTGGGCTTGGTGACGGCGGCGTTCTTGTACGAGGACATGGCGGAAAATCCCGAGGGCGACCTCGCCAAAATGAAGGGCAATGTCGTGAGCGAAAAGGCTTTGGCGCCCGTCGCGCTTGAATTCGGAATCGACAAAATGCTTGTTTTGGGAAAGGGCGAAGAAAGCGGAGGAGGGCGGACGAAGCCTGCGATTTTGGCGGATTGCATGGAAGCCGTGATTGGCGCGTATTATTTGGATTCGGGCTACGCCGCGGCCGAAAAATACGTCCTGCGCTTCATTGTTCCAGCCGTCCGCGCCGTTCAGCAAGACAAGGGCGAGCGGGATTGCAAGAGCCTCCTTCAGGAGGCGTATCAAAAAAAATGCAAGTCCGTTCCGCGCTACGAATTGGTGAAGATTTCCGGTCCCGACCACGACCAGACTTTTCTTGTGTCCGTGCGCTTGGGTGATGTCGTCTACGGACCTGCCGAAGGAAAGAGCAAAAAACAGGCCGAGCAGAACGTCGCTCGGCTCGCGCTCGAAGAATGGAAAAATTAAATTTTTTTTCGAAAATCGCTTGACATTTTTTTTTGCGTGTGATATATTTTCAATATATTTGCGGTAGTCATATAACGGCTCATTATCTCAGCCTTCCAAGCTGATGACGAGGGTTCGACTCCCTTCTACCGCTCTAAAAGGCTTTCCTTCGGGGAAGCCTTTTTTTTTTCGCCGCGAAATTTTCTTTTTCCGCTTGACATTTTTTGCGAATTTTTTTTCTTGAAAATACTTGACAAACATTGCGATGTCGAAGTATAATAATCTAATTATTTTTTGTGAAAAAATTTCCGATAAGATAAAAAAAAGTTCGTTTCAAACGGGCTGAAGGAGTTTTTAATGAAAAGAGGCTTATTTGTCCTTGCTGGTTTGGCTCTGCTTTTTGTCATCGGCGGTACGGCGTTCGGCCAGCCCAATACAAAGAGTATGTCAACAGTTACAATCGATGACTTTGATGCTATCGGCGAGCAAAAGTATCGAGTGTGGGAAAAGGGGAAAATCGTCGAGTACAATTGGGAATGGAAAACCCAGGCCAGCCGTTTCGTAACCGAGGGCTATCCGACGGAGCCGAAAGTTTTCGAAGCCATACCGAATTCGTTGCGCGTGATACGCACAAACGAAGATACGCCTGCCACTGTTTTGGGCGTAAAAGTCAAATTTGACCGCAAAGGCGACAACTGGTTCGAGCTTTATCCTTCTGATGGCGACAAGCCGGTTGAAATTCCTCTTGAGGGAACTGTGAGCCAGTTTGATTTTTGGGTTTGGGGCGCGAATTATCTTTATTTCCTTGATTTGCTTGTGCGCGATGCGGAAGGTGCTGTTCATATTCTTCCTGCGGGCAATCTCGCTTTCAACGGCTGGAAAAACATAATCGTGAAAATTCCGAGCTATTTGCGACAGCGTTCGCGGCTTCGCTCAGGTCCTGCGAAAATGACTTTTGTCGGATTTAGAATCAGGACAGATCCTGCCGAATTCGTTGATGATTTCCTCATTTATTTTGATGATTTCAAATATATGACATATACTCTCAGCAACGTGTTTGACGGCTACGAGCTTAAAGATCAGGATTTCGGTGACGAAGAAGAAACTTCTTCAGGAGATGAAAAATGAAAAAACTGCTTTTTATGATTTTGGCGGCATCTTTGACCGCGTCATTAGTGTTCGCGCAGGCGGACAGTCAGGGCAATTCAAGTCTTGCCGATCCCGATCCGAACAATGTCGGAAGCGATTCTGCCGCCACAGCTTTGCGCGAAGTTTCGCTTGACAAAATGGAGCGCGATGGTGCTTGGAACATCCATATTTCTCCGGATGCCGGTCTCGCGTCGATACGCCTGTTCGAAGGAAGTCCTGCGGCGAAAGTTCCGCTTGAGGGCGAGGAAGAGCAGGAAGATATTATGGCGTTGGGCTGCAAAATCGAATTCTATCGCCGTGGAATCAACTCGATTTATATTACTGCGGTTCGCCCGATTCCGATTGAAGGAATTACAAAGACTGTGAGCGTTTGGATCGCAGGACGCAATCAGAATCACGACATTTACCTTTTGGTGCAGGATTATTACGGCTCGAATTTTGAACTGTATCTCGGAAATCTTGGCTTCAGCGGCTGGAAAAAATTGACTACGGCTATTCCGCCTTCTCCTGATGGGGAGCACGGAATCGTCCAGTCAAGCCCGTATCATGGCGACCGCCCTGGGTTGCGCATCGTGGGCTTCCGAATTGACTGCAACCCGATGCTCGCTCGCGGAACTTACTATGTCTACTTTGACGACCTTCGCGCCGTTACTGACTTGTACGACATGGAAAACCGCGACGAAGACGACATGGTTGACAACTGGTAGTTTTGCGCTTTGAAAATCTTCAAGTTCGCATCGCGCGAGCTTGAAGGAAAGTTTTTCTCGTAAGCGAATGCTTGAGCGATGCGCTTTTTGCGTGTCGCTTTAATCGTTTTCTTGCCTGTGATTGCATTGTGGGCTAAAATGGCGCGGCGTTTTTCGCGCTATTTTTTTTGTAATAAAAACGCTTGCCTTTTTTTTCCGTGCGTTCGATTAAGTTCATTTTATGCAAAATCCACAAAATCAAATTCGCGTATGGCTTGCCTTCTTTTTCCAACGCGCAGGACAATTCCGCCGATGAAAATTCTTCGGGCAGCGCAGGCGGCAAAAGCGCGAGATAATTCTCCTTGCCGCGAAATGTGATTTCCCCGTCAATCGTAAGCAGCGACTTGTCCGCCTTGAGCCATGCTTTTTTGAAGCGGCGACGGCCGTTTTTGGACTGCACTGGCTCTTCGCTTTGGACGCGCTTTTCTTCCGCCGTTATCAGCGGGCAGACGAGCGAAAAATTTTCGTGCAAAAGAATGTCGCAAAGCCCTGTAAGTTCGCGGAGCATCGAATATACATTTTCCCTTTTCGGGCTTTTTTTCGCGGAAATTTCTTCGCCGTTTGGATTGAATGTGCGGATTGTCTTTCGCGTCGTAATTGGATGCACGATTATGACTTTTTTTCCGAGTGCGAGAAGGCGCGCGACTTTTTCGTGGAGCGAACTCACGCTTTTTGTCTGAATTTCGATTGTCGTTTCGTCCTCGCAAACTATGTCGCAAATCCATTTTTCGACTTGCACTTCGGTTTTTCCGCCGTAGCGATTCGCGTAGAAAATTTTCAAGTTTTTGTGGAGCGAGCTTTCATTTAGCGTTGAGAACATTTTCCTGTCCAATATCCGTGGCAAACAAAAATATAGTAGACACAATTTCAATTTTTTTTCGAAAAAAAAATCAAAATATTTTAATTTTCGGCATTTTTTCTATTGACTTTATTAAAAAACAGATTAAAATGGATATTGCGTGGGAAATTGTGGCAGATTGTGGGATTTAGTGGTATGAAGCGGCTTTCCGGGGAGTATTTTAACACCCTCGACGAAAAAGGAAGAATCTCTTTTCCCGCGAAGATTCGCGGCGATTTGCAGGGAAATTCGCTTTTTGTCACAAAGGCTTTGGATCATTGTCTTTGGCTTTTTGCGCCCGAGGAATGGGAAAAAGTTCGCGAAAGCATCGAAGGAAAGGCTTCGCTTTTCAAGCAGAACTCGCGCCTTGTTTCGCGCGTGCTTTGTGCGCCTGCCGTGGAAGTGGAATTCGACAAAAGCGGAAGGCTTTTGGTGCCACCGTCTTTGCGCGAATACGCGGGGCTTTCCAAAGACTGCGTGATTTTGGGGCTTGGAAATTACATCGAGCTTTGGGACGCTGCGGCGTACAAGCAATATATGGACGACAATGCCGATTCTTTGGCGAAAGCCGCCGAGGAATTGGGCGCGATTGGATTTTAGGATTCCGCAGGGTGGGGCGGAATCCTTTTAATAGATTCTCCGTTCGCGGAGACAAGGTGGGAAATTGCAGCCGATTCATGTTCCGGTTCTTCTTGAGGAATGCATCGAATTGATTTCTCCCGAAGGCGAGCCGTTCGAAAACGACGCTCTTATGATTGACTCGACCTTGGGGGAGGGCGGGCACTCGCAGGCGTTTTTGGAGCGATTCGGAAATTTGCGGATTTGCGGAATTGACGCTGACGGCGCGATTCAGTCCCGCGCGAGGGAACGGCTTTCTCGCTTTGAAGGGCGCGTGGAATTTTTCAACGAATGGTTCGACGAATTCTACGCGAATTATCCTTCGGGATTGAAAAGGCCGAATTTGATTTTGTTTGATTTGGGCATCTCGATTTTTCATTACGAACTTTCGGGAAGGGGATTTTCGTTCCGAGGCGAAGAGCCGCTCGACATGCGGCTTGACGGCTCGAAAAAAACGAGCGCGGCGGAAATCGTAAACGGCTTCGACGAAGAAAGCCTTGCGAATTTGATTTTTTTGTACGGCGAGGAAAAATTCAGCCGAAGAATCGCGCGCACAATTTGCGAACGCCGCGCAGTGAAAAAAATTGAGACGAGCGCGGAACTCGCCGAATTGATTTACGGTGCAGTTCCTCAGAATGCGCGGCACGGAAAAATTCATCCTGCGACGCGGACATTCCAGGCGTTGCGCATCGCGGTGAACGAGGAGCTTTCGCGGCTTCCGCGCGCGCTTTTTGACGCATTCAATGTTTTGGAAGCCGGCGGAAAAATGGGCGTGATTACGTTCCATTCGCTTGAGGACAGAATCGTAAAGAATTTCTTCCGCAATTTGGGAAGAGAATGCGTTTGTCCGCCGAATGTCGCTGCTTGCGTTTGCGGCGGAAAACCGTGCGCTGAAATTTTGACGAGAAAGCCAGTCGCACCGAGCGACGGCGAAATAAAAAGGAATCCGCCTTCAAGGAGCGCGAAGCTTCGTGTCGTGCGGAAAATAACGGACGCAGGAAAAATGCGTCTTTGCGGAGAGACATTTTGAAAATGAAAAAGGTTGGCTTTAGGATATTCGTAATCGTGTGCGCTGTTTTGGTGCCCGCGCTTTTCGTTTTGAATGCGATTCAGGCGGACCGCTACATGAAGGTTCAGAACGAAATCAAAGCGCTCGAGCAAAAGCAGGCTGCGCTTGTCGAAGAAAACAAGCGTCTGATTACGGATATAAGCCTTCTTTCTAGCGGCGAAAGAATACAGAAAATTGCGGAAAACGAGCTTGGCATGCACAAGGCCGAGTCTGAAGACATTGTGCGAGTTGAGATGCGGCGAAAACAATAGCCGGAAAAAAATGGGTGGGGAAGAAAAAAGCCTTTTGACATTTGAAGAACTCATTCGCGCGGTTTTCGGAAACCGAATAGGAAGCGGCGCGTCCAATTCGCTTTGCTTCACTTCGGTCGCCACCGACAGCCGAAACGTGAAGAAAGGCTCGCTTTTCATTCCGCTCATCGGGCAAAATCAGGACGGACACAAATTCATTCCGCAGGCTTTGGCGGCTGGAGCGAGCGCGGTTTTTGTAACGAAGTCAGTTTATGAAAGTTCTCCGCGCGAGTTCGATTCGCTTGCAGAAAAAAATCCTGGCATTTTTTTCATCGCGGTGGAAAACAATCTTCGCGCATTGCAGGATGCCGCGCGCGCCTATGTCGAAAAATTTCCTTCGCTTATAAAAATCGGAATTACGGGATCAAGTGGAAAGACTACGACGAAGGAAATTCTTTCTGCGATTCTCGCGCAGAAATTCCGCGTCGTTTCTACGGTTGGGAATTTGAATTCCGAAAGCGGACTTCCTTTGAGCGTCTTTGAAATTCGCGAAGGACACGAGGCTGGCGTTTTTGAAATGGGAATGAAT
>CAMWIU010000036.1 GCA_947174385.1 uncultured Treponema sp. | reverse complement strand
GTTTATCCCGAAGGATTTTTTTTGCACGAAATATGTGCGATTTGACGGTGTTTTCAGGCAACGCCATTATCTCGCTTATTTCGGCATAGGAATTGTCATAGAAAAAATAAAGGTCTATGCAGACACGATATTTTTCATCCAATTCCTTTACAGCTTCGCGAACGGCTTCTTTTGTCAGGCGGCGCAACTCGCTTTCTTCGGGAGTGAGCGCGTTGTCGGGCAGAGCAGTTTCGTCAGCAATGGAAACATATTCGGCGCGGCGATTCACCGAGTTCACAGCGGTATTGTACGCCAGCCGAGTAAGCCAAGTAGAGAAAAGCGATTCACCGCGAAACTGGGAAAGTTTTGTGAACGCTTTCAAAAAAACGTCCTGCACGAAATCCTCGGTATCGGCGGCATTTTTAAAAAAACTCATTCCAAGCGCGGCCACACGATTTTTATAAAGCGACATCAATTCAGCAAAAGCCTCGGTATCGCCAAGCAAAACTTGGCTCACAAGAAGAAAGTCCCGTTTGTAAGAAGCCTCGTGCTCCTTGCTGAAGGAACGTTGCCTTTTCATTTTTGCCTGAAATCAGGATTCACTTTGTAAAATACCAGCAAGCCGATTCCAACGACAAGCGGAACAAGTCCGCCCAAAAGCAAATACGAAAGCCCATCGATAAGCGCGAAAAGCAACGTCAAAATCGCGCCTATGCCGACAAGCAGGATTCCGCCCAAAAGCGAAAAAGTTTTCAAGCCGAATTCCGTCTTATTGTACGTACCCATGCGAATCCTGAGTTTCGTTTCATGGTGCGCCCACAAAAGATAAAAAAACAAAATCGTTCCGCCAATTGCGATTCCGACAATCGGAATCAAGGCGATTATCACTTGCGCCGAATGCGACGCAATTTCCGAATTCATGTTTCACCTCGCATCAAAAGTTTCGTTTCAAAAAGCGTCATAAATAAGACACCGCTAGCGCAAAAAGGTTGCATGCCGCGGACTTCAATCTAGAAAAATGTAGTCGTCAAAATAAAGCGCGCTCAACTCTCCCAAACGCAATTCCGAATTGAACAAATCCAAAAGTTCTTCTTTGATTTTCTTTTCGCCGATCGAAAGGAGCGCGTTTTTTGTCTTGCTCGAAAAATATTCCACGAAAAACGAAGTGAAAAGCCGCTTGCGCGAAACCAATTCTTCGTAGAACGCGCTGTCGCCGCCCTCATAGGAAAGCCACGGGGTCACGACCAAGACCGCGCCGCTTTTGTGTTCCGCATCCGATTCGTCAGGCATGGCGATTATGCGCAACGTTCCGAATTCTTTGAACGCCCTAAGATCTTCGTGCGCGCCTTTTATTTGCTCCACGCCCGCAGGATCGCTTTTGCGCAAATT
This sequence comes from uncultured Treponema sp., assembly GCA_947174385.1. Classification (GTDB taxonomy): domain Bacteria; phylum Spirochaetota; class Spirochaetia; order Treponematales; family Treponemataceae; genus Treponema_D. The sequence continues at coordinate 18,241 of CAMWIU010000036.1, read as the reverse complement.
CATTCCGGGCCGTTTTCCCAAAACAAACGCCGCCACGCTCGCAAAAAAAATCAGCGCGCACAACGCGACGATTGCCGCAACGAGAATCATGTTCGCTTCGAATTTGATTTTTTTCATTTCGGACATTTTAGCGCAAATCGAATTATAATTCAAGTGAATGGCATCGCGATTTTGAGAGGGCGGGAATTTTCAACGAATCATTTGACTTAAATGCGATTATTCTATATAATAGGAAAATGGACATTCTATTCGGGACGTCGATTTCTTCCGGCATCGGAAGTGGCAAGGCGTTCGTCATTCCGGAGCCGACGCAGCGCATAATTCCTCAAACGCCGATTACAATCGAACAGCTCGAATCAGAATGGCTGCGCTACACTTGCGCCCGCGACACGGTTTCCGCGCAAATCAAAATCCGCCTTGACCAAATCAATTCGCAAGGCAAGGACGCGGACAAGACGCAAAAAGATATTTTCGAAACCTACGCGCTGATGCTCGCAGATCCTGTTTTCAACGGGGAAGTGGAAGACCTTTTGAAGCGCGAACTTTTCAATGTCGAGCACATTCTGAAATTGAAAATCGAAGAATATTCGAACCGTCTGCGCGAAAGCGGCAACAATTATTTGGCGGAGCGCGGGCAGGACATCACGGACATTTTCGGGCGCGTCATAAACGAAATGCTGAATCTCCATCCGTTCAATATCGAGGAAATTCCGGAACGTTGCGTCTTGATTGCGCATTCATTAAGCCCCGGCGATTTTTCGATTCTTGCCGAAAAAAAGATAATCGGCATCGCGCTCACGCAAGGCGGCACTTCAAGCCACATCGCGATTCTCGCGCGGAATTATTCGATTCCGGCAGTTTCCGCAATTCCGAAAATCACGAAAAAAATCAAAAGCGACGAAACCGTTATAATCGACGCAGACAAATCCGAAATCATAATCGAGCCGGACAGCACGACCATCGACAGTTACGTCACGAAAATAAAAAAGCAGAGCGAGCGCGGCCAAGAACTTTTGCAATTCCGCTCGCTTCCCGCAAAGACAAAGGACGGAACGAAGTTCAATCTTTATGCGAACATCGGAACGCCGCAAGAAGCCGAACGAGCGTTGCAAGAAAGCGCGGAAGGAATCGGACTTTTCAGGACGGAATTCCTTTTTATGAACGAGCTGAATTCCGCGAACGCAAGCGCGATTAGAACTGTTACAGAAGAAACTCAATTCGAAGCGTACAAGCGCGTGCTCGAAACGATGAAAGGAAAGCCCGTGACAATCCGCACGCTAGATTTAGGCGGCGACAAGCTTTTGAGCCTTATGGACGCGCCGAACATCGAAGAAAAAAATCCGCTTATGGGACTTCGAGCGATTCGCCTGAGCCTGAATTATCCGAGGCTTTTTCGTACACAACTTCGCGCGCTTTATCGCGCGAGCGTTTTCGGCGACCTTCGCATAATGATTCCGCTCATCACGGACGCAAGCCAAATAAGCCAAACCAAGGCAATCATAAAGCAAGTTTGCGACGAACTGGAATCCGAAAAAATTCCGTTCAAGAAAAATGTTCCGCTTGGCATAATGATTGAAACGGCCGCCGCAGGAATTTGCGCCGCGTCGCTTGCAAAGCAGGCGGACTTTTTTTCCATCGGCACGAACGACCTCACGCAATACACGATCGGAGTTGACCGCGAGAACACGAACGTTTCTTCGCTCTACGACGAGTTTCACCCCGCCGTGCTTTTTTTGATAAAGCGCACGGTTGACGCGGCGAAAAGCGAAGGCATTCCAGTTTCGATTTGCGGAGAAATGGCTTCACGGACGGAATGCCTTTCCGTGCTCGCTGGAATCGGAGTGCGCAGTTTGAGCATGAGTTCGAATTTGATTCCGCTCGTAAAGAAAAACCTTTCCCAAACTACGATTTCGGAAATGAAAAGCGAAGCAAAAAAACATTGGAAAGAACTATGAAAAAAATTCAGGACGCGCCCTCCGCGCGAATTTCGGACGAAAAAATAAAATTCGACCCAAGCAAAAATTATGTGAACCTTCCGCTCGTCGTGATCGCAGGCCGCCCGAACGTCGGAAAGTCCACGCTGTTCAATCGCTTTATGCACAAGCGAATTGCAATCACTGATCCTACGCCTGGCGTAACGCGCGACCCAATCGAAGGCACGGCTTTCATCGCGGGAATGCCGGTGCATCTGATGGACACGGGCGGCTTCAAGCTTACGCGCGATGATCGCGAAGGAAAAAGCCAGGGCGCGAGCCAACGCCGAGTCCACAAAATAAGCACGAACGCGCTCGACGATCTTGTGGTGGCAAAAACCGTCGAGATGCTGCAAAAGGCGGATTTGATTCTTTTGCTTTTGGACGCGGAGGAAACGACTCCCGAGGACGAAGGATTTGTCGCGCTGCTGCGCCCGCATTGGCACAAAGTGATCGCGGCTGTGAACAAAACCGAAGGCGGACGCAACGAAGCTTTGGCATGGAACTACGCGCGATTCGGCTTTGAAGATTTGGTTTTGATTTCCGCAGAACACGGCGACAACATCACGCCTTTGGCGCAAAAAATAGTTTCGCGTTTGGACTTTTCGAAAGTAAAGGAAGGCGCAGAAGATTCGCCGCCAATTCGAATCGCGGTTCTCGGAAAGCCGAACACAGGAAAATCAACTTTGACAAACCGCCTCACGCACACCGAATCTTCGATCGTAAGCGACTACGCAGGAACAACGCGCGATGTGGTTGAAGGCACGTTCCGCTACAACGGACGCGACTGCATTATTTTGGACACGGCGGGAATCAGGCGCAAGGCAAAAGTAAAAGAAAACGTTGAATATTATTCGGTGAATCGCGCGATAAAAACGCTCGACGAATGCGATGTCGTGTTCCTGCTCATCGACGCGCAAGAAGGCCTTGCCGAGCAAGACAAAAAAATCTGCGCGCTTGCATACGAGCGCGGCCGCCCGATAATTTTCATTTTGAACAAATGGGACACGCAGGAAAAAGGCAGGGCGGCGGCTCGCAAAGCCGAAGAGGACATACGCATAATGTTCGGGCAAATGAACTTCGCTCCGATCGTGGAAACTTCCGCATTGAACGGCGACGGAATGAAACGCCTCATGGACACCGCGCTGGAACTTTACGAGCAAGTCAACCGCAGAATCGAAACTTCGGCTTTGAACAACGCGCTCCGCGACTGGCTTCAAAAATATCCGCCGCCCGCAAGCCGAACGATGCATTTTAAAATTCGCTACATGACGCAGATCGGCACAAGTCCTGTTTCGTTCGTGATTTTCGCGACGCGCCCTGAATCCGTGCCGCAAACATACATCGCATTTTTGAAAAACCGAATTCGCGAAGATTTGGGGCTTGACAAAATTCCGGTTCAACTGGAACTCAAAGCAAGCCGCAAAAAATGGGAAGATTTTAAGGGAAACCTCTAAAAACTTCAGTTTTTAGAGGTAACTTTGAAAATGCGATGTTTTAAGTCGCGCTATCATAGCGACTTAAAACTCGTCGGCACATTCGAAAAAATTGCCAAAGGCAAGTTTTTCGAGGTGCCATGAAATGGCTGAAATTGCGCATTCACTTTGATACGAGTTTCGATAGTTTAAAAGTCGAAAAATTGAGGAAACGAGAATGACATATTCAATCGGACAAGTCGAGGAAATTACAGGCGTGAAGCCGCACGTCCTGCGCTATTGGGAAGAAGTGATTCCCGGATTCGCGCCGCAAAAAAATTTGAGCGGAAGGCGCACGTATTCCCAAAGCGACATCGAAAAAATCCTGCGGATAAAATATCTCATTTACCAAAAAAAATTCACGATTGAAGGTGCGCGAAATCAAATCATAAGCGAGGCGGATTGTTTTTTGGACGGAAAGTCCGCGCTTTCGCAAATTCAAAAAGCCAAGGCTGAACTTTTGGATTCGTTTTTCACGATAAGAAAATATCGCGAGAATTCAGATTCAAAAGATTCATCGGAAGTTTAAAAATTAAATTCGGAAATAAAAATGAGTCAAACAATTCAAAAACTTTTCGACACGAAAAAAATTCCGCAAGACGCGCTCGCAGTCCTCGAGAATTTCGAAAAGATAATTCAGGACATAATTCCCGCGAATTCAAAGCAGGAAAGCGCGCTTCCAAAACAAATCCGCGACTTGAGCCACCAAATGACCGACGAACGCGAGCGGCGCAAAAAAGGCTACATGAACGAGAAAACCGCGCTTGTGGCATACACGCGATATTTCATGTGGTGGAATTTGGTGCGGCTTACGAGGCTTTTTTCCAATTTGGATTTTTCGTTTTTGCGCGACGGCGACATCTGCCTCGACATCGGAAGCGGGCCGCTCACGGTGATTTGCGCGCTGTGGCTTTCGCAGCCTGCGCTCCGCAAAAAAAATCTCGTTTGGCACGCGATGGACATTTCTCGACAAGCGTTGAATTTGGGAGAAGAAATTTTTCTTTCGATTGCGGCGAAAACCGCCAAAGCAAAAAATTATGAAGAAAGCAAAAACGGAAATGCGAATGAAAATGCGGATTTTCTTCCGTGGAAAATAATCCGCGTAAAAGATTCTCTTGGCGCGAGCATCCGCCAAAAGGCCGCATTGCTCACTTGCGCGAACGTCTTCAACGAAATTCTGCAAAGCGAATCCGCGCCGCCCGACGCGCTCGCAAAAAAATATTCAAAGGCACTCTTTCCATATTTGCAGGAGAACGCTTCCGTCCTGCTCATTGAGCCGGGAGTTCCGAATTCGGCGCGATTCATTTCTCTGATGCGCGACGCATTTTTGCGAAACGGATTTTTCGCTGCCGCGCCTTGTCCGCACCAAGGAAGATGCCCGATGGACGGACGCAGAGCCGGAAAAAGCGGCGCGAGCGGAAAATGGTGCAACTTCGCGTTCGAAACCGCAGACGCTCCGAAAAGGCTTTTGTCGCTTTCCGAAAAGTCAGGGCTTCCAAAAGAGCGCGCCGTGCTTTCGTTTGTGTTCGTTCAAAAAAATGCGAATGCGAAAAAACTTTCTGAAAAATCGGAACAAGGTGAAAGCATTCGAATTGTTTCCGACACGATTCATCTTGCGCAAAAAGGCGCGCGCGGACACTATGCCTGCGCGCGGCAAGGATTTTCGCTTGCGATTTGTCCGCCGGGAAAAAAAGTGGAATCAGGAGATTTGATTTTCGACGCGAAAGAAAAAAATGAGCGCGACGAAAAAACGAACGCGCTCATTTTTGAAATCTAGAAACAGTACAAATTGTCGCAAAAATGATGCGACAATTTGTACTTCGAGTTTTCACTTGCTCGCAAAACTCGCATTTTCGTTCGCTTCGCTGCCGAAAACCGCAAAAACTCGCTTGTTTACGCAATTTCCCATTTCGTCGCAAACTTTAAACTTTTAGTTTTTTGTTTATGTCTTCGATAAGTTTCACGACATCGGCATCATTCAGCGAAGAGAAGCTTCTCAAAGAACGCAAAGGCATGCTCTTCAACATTCCCCAAAGCATCTCGTCGCTGACTGCGGCCTTGGAACTTTCGCCGCGATCCTCGCCTCCTGACATTCCCTTGAAAGCGGCGGAAACAATCGGAGCGGCGAATTCCTTGGCATCCTCGTCTTCCATTAATTCTTCGAACACTGTGTTCGGCTCCACCTTGAACGGAAGTTTTTGTGTGGAAGCGACGCTCACACTTTTGCAAAGGCGGATGTCGCGCGAAGATGCCGCGGCAAGGATTTCATATTCTCCGCTCGGAACAAACCAATCTTGAAGAGCCGCGCTCCACATTGCGAACGCGCGTTTTGCCAAAGTCATTTTCACGACCTTTGATTCGCCGGGCTTAAGCGAAACCTTCGCGAACGCCTTCAATTCTTTTTGGGCGCGCGTTTCGCGGAACGGAGATTTCGGCGCGACGTAAATCTGCACGATTTCCTTTCCTTCGCGGCGGCCAACATTTTTGACGGTGACGCTCACTTTCAAAGTTTCCTCGTCGGTGATTTTTTTCGCGCTCAATTTCAAGTCCGAATATTCAAATTTCGTGTACGAAAGTCCGTGTCCGAACGGAAAAAGAACTTCCATGTTTTTCTTATCGTAATATCGATAGCCCACGAAAATTCCTTCGGCGTAATTCACGTCCTTTCCGTTGCCAGGGAAATTCAAATATGAAGGATTGTCCTCGAGTTTGATTGGGAAAGTTTCCGCGAGCTTTCCGCAAGGATTCGCGTCGCCGAAAAGCAAGTTGAACTGCGCAGTTCCAACTCCGCCGCCCGCGAGATAGCTTTCCAAAATCGCCTTGACTTTGTTCGCCCACGGCATTTCCACGGGAGCGCCGTTGTGCAAAACAACGACAACATTTTTCTGCACCTTCGCGATTTCCTCGATGAGCAAATCCTGATTCTGAGGCATCTTCATGTGATCGCGGTCATAGCCTTCGGATTCATAACTGTCGGGAAGCCCCGCAAAAATCACAACGATTTTCGCCTTTTTCGCGGCAGACACGGCTTCTTCCAAAAGAGCCTTGTCCTTGGACTTGTTTTCTTTGAGATCGTAGCCGGCAAGATGCTTGACGGAAAGTCCGGCTTCTTTTGCCGCGTCCAAAAACGAATCAACTTTCCAAGCGTTTATGTGGGAAGAGCCGCCGCCTTCGTAGCGAGGAGTTTTCGCAAACGCGCCCACAAAAAGAATGTCGTCTGCGTCTTTCTTTTTCAAAGGCAAAAGGTTCGAATCGTTTTTCAAAAGCACCATCGATTCTTGCGCGATTTTGGCGGCCTCGACTTGATGCGCCTTTTTGTCGAAATTTCCAGCCTTGCGAGAATCCACGAATTTGAACACGATGCGCAAAATGCGCTCGACGGCTTTGTCCAAAACGCTTTCGGAAAGTTTTCCGCTTTTTACCGCCTGAACAATCTGCTTGTCCGTGCAGCCGCCCGAATACGGCATCTCAAGATCAAGTCCTGCCTTCAAGCCTGAAACGCGATCGTTTACCGCGCCCCAGTCCGAAACGACGTATCCTTTGAATCCCCATTCTTTTCTGAGCAAATCAGTCAAAAGAAATTTGCTTTCCACGGCAAAAGTTCCGTTCACACGATTGTAGGAGGCCATAATCGTATCGGGCTTGCCTTCTTTCACAGTCTCTTCGAACGCGGGCAAATAGATTTCGCGCAAAGCGCGCTCGTCGATATTGCTTGAGCACGACATTCTGCGGAATTCCTGATTGTTGGCGGCGAAGTGTTTGACGCTAGTGCCGACGTTTTTGGACTGAACGCCTTTGACATACGCCGCGCCCAATTTTCCGGCAAGGAAAGGATCTTCGGAAAGATATTCAAAGTTGCGCCCGCAAAGCGGAGAACGCTTTATATTGATCGCAGGTCCGAGAATTACGGAAACGTCCTCCGCCTGACATTCGTCGCCTAGAATCTCTCCAAGGTTTTGCAAAAGTTCCGTGTCGAACGAACACGCCGTAAGGCAGCCGCTCGGAAAGCACACCGCCTTGATGCTGTCGTTCATTCCAAGGTGGTCGCCTTCCAAGTCCTGCTTCCGCAAGCCGCTAGGACCGTCGCTCACCATCACCGAAGGAACATCGAGACGCGGAATCGGCTTCGTGTGCCAAAAGTCCAGTCCCGAACAAAGCCCCGCCTTTTCTTCCAGAGTCATCTTTCCAACCAACTCTTTGAGATTGCGCTTCATAAAATCAGCCTCCTGAAATTCTATATTAAGCCCGCAGGAAATTTTAGTTTCTTGCGAGTTTAATTTTATAGTTATAGCAATTCGGGGAATTTGTCAAGAGGAAAGAAAGGGGATGGCAACGCAATTGTTTTGAGTGAGCGGGCAGAATAGGCGATTTGTTCTGTCATGCCTGTCTTTCATACAAACATTTTCCGAACGCACGGCTTTTTATTTTCCGTCTTCAAAAATCTCTTCCGCGCTCTGCCGGCAAATAAATTGCCTTGTCTATTCATTACCATCCAACTCCATTAAAGTTTGAGGAATCCTCAATTATCGTACACTTCGCGCCGATGCCCCACAGACAAGGCAAGAATCACAAGGCGACCGTCATCGATATTGCAAATGAGGCGGTAATCGCCAATCCTGTACCGCCACTGTCCGCTTCTGTTTGCCGTCAAGACTTTTCCATGCAGGCGTGGGTATTCTGTCCCCACAAGATTTTTTTCAATCCATGCCTTTATCAAGCGTTGCGTATATTTATCGAGTTTCTTGAATTCCTTGTTGAAGCGCGCCGTTGTTTCAACGCCATAAGTCATAAATCCAATTCGCTCCACAATTCAGAAATGGGGCGGCTCTTGCGCCCGCCGTCAACATATTCACGATATGCTTCGTCGGCAACCGCAATGTCGTACTCGTCTTCGATTTTCTCGAAAAGAGCCCGCTTGAACGCTTCGCCCAACGCCATAGAATTAAGCCTCGCATAACTTTCCGCAAGCGACTTTTCTTCCGCCGTAAGCCTGATTGAAAAGCTCATAGACCGCCTCCTTTTTTTCTGTAGTACAGTGTAGCATCCACTTTGTACTTTGTCAAGCCGCATCCTCAACATCGAAACGCTTTGATTGTCCTGACTTTTGCAGGTTTGCAGTAATTTTCATCTGACAGCATCACAAGACCTTTAAGCGACTCAACATTTGAAAAATATCCGTTTTATAGCCGCAAGAATTGCGGACTGCAAACTTCCGTATCAATCACCCACGCCTAAGTTCCTTGTAGATTTCCGGAAGAAATATTCCAAGCGTCTCTTTCTTGACATCATCATTGTTGAGCAGCAGCGTGAAGAAATCTTGATTTTGTGACAAGCCTTCTATCAGAATATCGTCCGCGCTCTCATAGTAAGGGAACGCAAAATCTTGCTCGGTGTTCGCCTTTGCGTATTGGCGCAGCGAGGGCGACTTTTTGAGCAAATCCCGTATTTGCAGCATAGACTTAATAACAAGGTCACTGTCGTATTGCTTGCCCGTGCGAGTGTTGAGTTCGGCTATTATTTCCGACAGGCGTTTTACGCTTCCTTCCGTCAGGTCGAACGCCTCGGCTATCGGAAGCTTCATCACGCGGCAGCAATATGTTCCAACATCCGTTTTTGTCCGCACCGATGCGCTCAATCAGGCCGTTTTTTTCGAGGGTGCGCAGGTTTGCCCGAACCGTTTCCCTTGTCTTGCCGAGTTTTTCGGCCAGTTCATCGTAAGTGGAGCGACTGTTTTCAAGCAGAAAAGCGCGAGGATTGCCCGCTGCGTTTTGTTTACCGGCAGATTTGCAGGCAGAATTTCGTGCGATTTTTCCGCCGCGTCCGCATTTACAGGCAGGTTTTCCGCACGGACATGGCAAAGCCTGTTTTTCAGCTCGTTGCGTTCGCCCACATAAGCTTGGAATTCTGAATGACATACGGTTTTGTCTATTTTCTTGGGCTATCCATCAAATTAAACTCCTCATCCGTCAGATACCTGTAGGACTGCGGCGGCACGGTGTTCAGAAATGAAATATCAAAGGCATTGGCAAACGGCGTATATTTTTTTATGCGGATGCCGACCGCCGTCGAAGTGTTTTCGTAATAGTCAAAAAAATCTTTCCGTGCTATTCCGCCGACTGAGGCATACTCATCCCATAATTTTTGCGGTGTTGCGCATTCAATGCTGTCAACATCAAAAAAGCCGACAATCTTGCTGACTGGTGCCGTGGAATAGACGACAAAACGTTTTATTTTACGCGAAAATTTCCGTTTACGGAATTCAATCTTCTTCTTGCCAGAAGAAATCAAATCGACATAACGCGGATGTATTGAAATCAAAACGGTCGTTGCTGAAGAATCCATTCTCTTGCCTCTTTGCTCAGTTTTGTTATTGACTGCGGCACACCGCTCACCAGCTTTTGCCGCTGCAAATCAACAAATCGTATTTCTTTAGGAAAATTCTCTACCTGCCTAAAAAGCAGCACAAGGATGTCTTTCCCACCTTTGCACATATCCTCAATCTCACTTTGGCGGTAGACAGTTCTTCGTCCTGTTATTGAAACAATTGCATCGGGATTCCGCAAACGCGCAGTCCGCTCGACAATGCCGCAGGTCTCAACAGTTCCCTGTCCGTGCGATTTATAAAAAAACAAGATAGCACCGGGATACACAAGATTTGAATTGCTTTTGCACAAATACGCTTTTCTCATCGCATTTGAAACAGAGGCACTGTAATCAAGCTGCGGAAACAAGGAATGTTCCCTTATTGCATCGGGAAACAGCATATCATGATACGAAGATATTACTGGAACCAAAAAGGCATCTTGCCCACCGTAAAAATATCGCGGACCGAATTTTATATCATACTCCAACGGCGACAATGTATTTGCGTCTTCCGGCTGAGGCTTCATTCTTTTTCTGAAAATAAACTCCCCCGTATCTTCCTTTACCTTGCGGTATCTTTCAAAACCAAAATTTTCAAAGAACTGGCAGATATAGTTTTTCTCATACGCAGTGACATACATCCAATCGACATCGGAAGCATAACTGTAATCAAAAAGTTTCCTTAGCAACAGCTCTCCCCTTTTATTTCCCGAAACAGACAGTTTGAACGTGCAGATTTTCAGAACATTGCCAGTCATTTCGTAGCACGGTTTTTCAAATTTATAAATGCAAAGTCCGACAAGCCTGTTATCGTCTTGAATGACAAGGCAGTCGCGATGTCCGTTCTGGCATTTTTCCTTGAACCAATTGTCAAATTCAATTCCTCTATAATCGGCTCGGAGACTGTCAAAAAAAGCATCCTGTACATTTAGGTTATAGCATTTTTCAGATTTTATAACGGGATGCGCGTTGACTTTTAGATTTTTCGGAAGCTGATTGTTAATGAAATCAAGCACCTCGGCAAGATAATAAACGACATCTTCCTTGCCTATCTTTTTCGCCTTTCTATGGATTCCCTCATCGTTCGTGACTAAAATTGAAACCGCATTCGCACAGACAGCGTTCAACAATGCGACATCAATGAAATCATGGGTATCTTCAAGGACACCGGGAAAAGTTGCCGAGATGAGGTCTGTCCGTTTTACATTTTCAAGTAACTCATATTTTTCAAAAGCCAAGAGACGCATTGCCCTGCGCTCGATATTCTTGTCGCTCTCCACATCTTTTTTCTGAATGTCAAGCAAGAAAATATGATAATCGATTTCCTTCGCCTTGCGATACAACTCGTTTATTGCGTGCGTCTCCGGCTCAATGTCGGAGAGAGAAATTGCCTCCAGCGGAATGAATATGTTTGTATCAATGAGTATATTCATTGCGTTATCCTTTTATAAAAATATTTTTCAACAGAGGGAATAACCAACGAGGAAATAACCAGCAAAGAAAATTTGCAACAATAGCAAGAGCGATTACAATTACTGCATAAGCGACCAAGTGCCATTTTGAAGTCTTGCTATAAGTGCATTTTATCAAGAAGTTTGCGCTAAAAGATTTTTCTTGCCGCAAATGATATGCTATCATATCAAATCGTTCCTTTTTCCCTAAATTAAGATAGTCGTCCCAAATATCCCGCTCCAAAAACCGTGTCGTATAATTGCCCCCAGTCAGTTGAATGTCCTCATTGACATCTGTCATATAAAGAAAATGAATTTTTTCAAATACATCTGCGGAAAGAATTATTTTCTGCGATTCGATTACAGGCAATAATTTTGAGTCATTTACGCGAAAATCTATCACTTTGCAGGAGGAGAAACTGCTTTCAAAAGATTTGCTGTTTGAATCAACTTCAATAATGACTTTAGTTAAGTCAAAATTTTTTATACGGAAACGATAGTATCTATAGTCAGCCACAGGCACATTTTGAGGATTTAGCTGCTTCTCAATGGCAATGTTTATTTCGCCAATCTTATTTGGATTTACACTCGCGTTTGTGTCAAATGGCGAAAGTATGAAACGCAAATTATTTTCAATCTTGAATATTCGTATTCTATTCTTTTCTTCACTATCGACCGGGGTATTGAAAATTGCGTTTGGAACATTGTCAATAAATTTTGAGGATAAATCTTCAAGTTCAAGTTTTTGCCCACAGTCAGGAAGATGAATTGTCAAATTGCACTTGTCATTTTTACATAAGATACCAATATCGAGAAAATGCAAATCATTTCTTGCGGAATCCCACAGATTAAAATGGAGTTGTCTTATAGTGCCTTTTACATCAGATGTTACCGTAAGCGTGTTCATATATTCCTCCGTAAAATCAACCGTTTTTATTTCCCCAGCATCGCCGCCATAGCCGCGTTTCCAATCAACTGCGCCACCGCCCCATAGAACCACCCGTGCTTTTCAAGATGATTTGAAATTCTGTTCATCAAATTTGCCCGCTTTGGCAATGGCATATTCGCTTTTATAGTCTCGCACAATTCTTTCACTTCATCGAATAAAATTTTAAGCTCGGCTTTATCCTCGCCACCCTGCTCCTCAATCTTCCTTTCAATTTCTGATACAATGTTCTGCGCCGTTACTGTTGAATCAACGATTGTTCCAAAATTGATGTTGCTTCCTGTCGCTGTAAAACTATGAATGCTTATATTCTGTTGCATCTGCTTTTCCATTTCAATCTTCTGCGCTTTTTCTTTGTCCTCAAAATACGTCAATGCAGTTGGAGATAAATTTATTATAAACGTACCACGCAAAAATGGTGCGTAGTTAAATATCATTCCATAATATTGAAGATTCTCGAAGATTTGCATCAATCCATTGTGATACTCGTTTGGGAAAGAATCATATCCGACCTTGAGTTTGTAATTTTCTTCTTTTTGATGCAACTCTAATAAGATTTTCAATACTTTTTCCGATACTTTGTCCATCATCTTTACCCCTCCAATTACAGGTTGTTTTTCCACAATAGCCATTGCAACAGCGATTCTTTTTTCTTTTTCAGCCTGCCGTCTAGCTTCGCGAGCGGTCATTTCTGCTTGTAATTTTGCTGCGCTCATTTGTCTTTCTGCCAAACGCTCTGCTTCTTGTTGCTGATTCTTCAACTGTCGCTCCAGTTTCCTAGTATCAAAAGTAAACTTTATATTTCCCATGTCTCCTCCCTTACTCCATTGCCTTGACTTTGCTTTCTATGAATGCGATTTCATCTTTGTTCAAATTATATTTTTTGTACAGTTGGCGGTCGATGTCTGCGATGGGCTTGTTCCAGTTGATGTCGCTGTTTGGGGTGAAGTCTTGCAGGGGAACATTTGCCCATGTCTCGATAGGATTATCTTGTGTAATCTTTAATGTACCCAACATTGTACGAGCAAATTTTGTCTTGATATATTTCATGCAATTTTCTGCTTCTTGCTGATTGTCAAATGCACCTATTCCTAAAAAAGTTCTTGTATAGCCGACCATCGGCTCGCCGACCATCGGGGTCGATAGGACTTCGCCTATCGACCCCGATCCATTACTTCTAGGAACTAATACTTTAAATTTATATAAATTCTCATGAGTTAAATCCAAATATTTTGACAATATATATCTTTTTACTCGTTTATTTTTTATTACACCATAAATTGAAATATCCTTTTCACTCTGAGGCTTACTTGTAAATAAAGGAATTTTTTCAAATATATTTTTTTCCAAACGTCTGTCTTTTCCGTCGCTTCCTATGCCCGATTTATAATTTGGAAATTCACTTAATAATATTTCCAAATTAAAATTTACTTGATTATACATATTATTACTTAATGGGTTAAATTCTTTATTACATAAAACTGTTTTCAGTATAGAATTCAATTCGTTAAAAGCTACGAAAATTCCAATCTTCTCAAATGTTTTGTTTTTATCCCAATACGTTATGGCAACGCCGCCTTTTATATCAACGGTCGGGAACACCTCGGAAGAATTCGCACAGTATCGAACAACGCGGAAATGTTCGTCATTCAACATTTTTTCGTTCCAGTCTTTCGGAGTTTTTCCTGCGTTGAACAAAAATCTGGCGGGATGAATAAAACAGACCCGCTCTCCCAACTTGCAGGCAGCGTCTATAAACAAATGATAAATAGGGTCTGAACCGTTTGCCTTTCCTGTCGCCATAATCTGATACGGCGGATTCCCTACAATCGCGTCAAATTTCATATCTTCGTCTCCGTCCTTGTTTTTCAGTTTCCAATAGTTTGTTTTGCTCACTTTTTCGGTAAAGGTTTCGCTTTTGTTTTTAAGCTGGTTCACCAAGTCTTCAAAATAATGCGCGTTCACTTTCGTGCCAGAAAATCCCGCAAGCGTGCGCTGCACAATCTTTTTTGCCATGGGCGTTTTGCAGATGAGGAAAATGTTTTCCGCAAGCACACGGTTCCAAAGGTCTTTTTGCATTTCGCGCGTGGGCTTTGGTCCTATTTCCAATTTTGCGCGCGCACGGTACACGCTGTAGGCGCACCACAGGGCGTACAGCCCGCTTTTGGCATTGATTTCGAGGATGTGCGTGTTGCTCTTGAACACTTCGTCCGTCACGTTTTTCTGCTTTGCCATTTCGGGCTTTGAAATCGGCTCTTTAAAGTCTTTGTCGTAGAATCTCCAGCCGCCGAGACTTTCCGCAAGGTGCATGTTCACCACTCGCCACGGAGTGAGCACGGTCTCTTTGTCGGGATTGCGGAACGTGGCAAAAATCGTGCTTATGCGCTCGATTCTTTCTTCTATGCTCAAGCGGTCTGCCGCGCGCGCCATTTCGCGGATTCGCACGCCGCTTTCACGGAACACGTCCGCATCGTAATACTTTTTAAACTGCCCGAAAAGTTCTTTTGTAACGCCTTTGGGCATGAATTCTTCCCATGAAAGGTCGTCCACTAGTTCGGCAAAATTCTCAAGCGTTATCGGCTGCTCCGTTCCGTCGGGGTTTTGCCGCACGTCCGCACCGTACAATAAGAGCGGCATTCTAATTGAGATTCCCCGCAGAATTGAAATAGCGGCATCCCGGTTTTTTCTGACTTCTTTTTCCCGAGCCAACGCTTCCTGCTGTTCCGGGGTGAGTTCTTTCAGGGGCTTCTGCCGAATTTCTGGCTGTGCAAGCATCTCATACTGTTCGTCGGTCAGCCCCTGCGCGTTTATGTTGATTTCGCCTGTTTTGCCCTGCGCCTTGGTCGAGCCGATTATTTTTTGCAATTTTTTAAATTCTTCAAGTTCAAGTTTGTTCATGCGGAGTAGTTCGTCGTTGTACAGGTAGTTGTCCTCAAAGCCGTTTTTGATGACGCGTTCCACGTAGGCTTTTTTGAGCTGCCCAAGCATTTTTTCGGTGTCATAGACTTTCATCTCGCTGCCATCAAAACCGATTATCGGGCAGAAGTTTAGGAAGTTGCCCAAGATTTCCCGGTCGTCCTGCGTGGTCTTTCCCGCCTTGCTGCTTATTTTCGCGGTTTCGGCAATCACTTTGAGCGTACGGTCGGGCGCAAAGTCGAACACAAAGCATTCTTCTTTCTGCTTGCCGCCGATGACTGCCGGAGTCTGCACGCGGAAGATTGTCTGCATATACGTGCTTGCGGCGGTATTGTAACTTCTCGAAAGCATAAGGCACGCCGTCCAGGGCTTTACGCTTACGCCTGTCGTGAGCCGTCCACATGAAAGCGTAACAGAATAAGTTTCTTCGGGATTTTTGCCGATTGCTTTTTCTACCAGCGCGAGCGCGTCCTTGGAATCGACTTCTTCGTCTCCGTCTCCCGCGACGTTCGCAATTTCAAACTGCCCGAAAACGGGATGGTCTTTCATCAGGCGGCTCAACGCCTTTGCTTCTTTTACGCCTGGAATCATCCACAGCGAGTGGCGGAAGTTCTGCCGATACTCTTCTTTTGAATACGGATAATTTGAGTCGTCGTCTTTCTTTGAAAGCAGGTCTAGGAACTGTTTTACGTTATCTTCGTGAATGAAATCGCCTTCTTCATCGACACGGAAAAATTCGCGGAAATTAAAGGCGATGTCCGCATCGGCATAGTCGGGATAGAGTTTCCCAAGGTCATACGTAAAAATGCTGAGTTTCGGAAGCACGGCATAAGGATTCGGGTCTCCTTGATGAATAATGTCCCAGTCGGCTTTTGCCTGCTGTTCCATCACATAATCCCATGTGTAGATTTCCTCTTCTTTGAAATCGTCCATCAGATTGAACGGCGTGCCCGAAAGGTGAAGGATGTTCGTTTTTTCTTTGCGGCAGGCGGCAAGCACGTTTTTTCCCAGTTCCGTTTGCGTTCCTTCGTGCGCCTCGTCAATGATGATTAAATCCCAATTGACGGAAAAAAGCTCTTCGTTCTTGGCGAATTTCCCGCCGACTGTTTCCGAGCCGCGCATATCCTGAATCGATGCAAAATAAATAAAGTGATAGTCGGACAAGCCGTTTTTGTCGGCGGCTCGAATCATTTCGCGGAATGTTTTTTCTTTTTCGGGGTCTCCGCCGTTCTTTTTTGAGGAATAATAAAAATCCGGGCGGTCATAAAAGATTTTCCCGTAATCCTCAAACCAACCGGCATCAACGACGGGGCGGTGCGTCAGAATAAGCGTGCGGCAAAAATTCATGCGCTTTACCACTTCCAAAGCAGAAAGTGTTTTTCCGAATCTCATTTTTGCGTTCCACAGCATCCTGCGGCTTCCGTTTGCCTTTTTGAACTGCCTAACTGTTTTTTCAATCGCTTCAATTTGTTCCGGGCGAAACATGACGGGGCTTTTGTCCTGCGAAATTTCGTTTGCATTGAGCGATGTGCGCCCTGCTTTTACGGCGGCAATGGCTTTCTTTACCGTTTCCAAGTCAGTATAAAACCATTCGTTCGCCTTATGTTCATTGTCAAATACTTTGCGCCGTATGCCTGAACGGACAAGCACGTCATGCACTTCGTGATCTTGAAAAACGACAAGATTTTTTCCTCGCATATACGCAGTTGCTTCTGTGTATAAAAGTTCAAATGGAATTCCCGCAGTCTGCGTCTGATGACGGATGCGCTCTTTTGCCGCTTCGTTCAGTTCCTTGCAGCACGGCGTAAAAGAAAAATAATCCATACCAGCGTCGCAGGATGCCTCGCCGATTTTGAGAATTCCGTCGTGCGCACGGTCGTTTATCCGGTACACATAAATCAGTTTCTGTCTGAATGTCTGATTGAACAAAATTGCCATAGTTATTTTCCTTTCCTCATTATATCCACAAATCGGACGGTTTCCCCTGTTTCCCAGTCTTTTATGACACAGTATGTGCCGTTGTGTTTTCGTATGTCGCCGTTTTTGCAGCCTTCGCATTCTTTTGAAATGATATTTGTCTCAAAAAGCGTTTCTTCCGTTTTGGTTTCCGTGTGGCAGGAATTCGGCACGACGAATTTCAAGCCGTCCATCTGCCAGACGTTCCAAGCGATGACTTCCGCAAATCTGACAAAATCCTGCGCGGCGGGTGGCTCGCCGAATGCGTGTTCGTAATGCTCCGCGACGGTAAAAAGCAGGTTCTCGCGGGCAAGAAGCACGTTGTCGCCCTGCCAGTCAAATCCGTATATGCTCTGCACCGCCGTATGCGCCCATGAAAGCCATTCTTCGCGGGTGGCGGTGTTTTCGTCCGTTACGCGCAGTTTTCTGTCGAGCAGCCCGATTCTGTCCGGCACTTCGATGTAGTCTCCCGTCACGGCATCATAGCGACTTGCGAGGTACGGGGCTTCTCCGCAGGAAATTTCGAGCCGCTTTACCAAAACATAGTCGCGCCATGACTTTCCGCTTTCCGCCGGAAAACAGATTTTTTCTTTCGATTCAAAAACGCCCGCGCGCCCGAACCATGCCTCATCGACGATATTGTTCTGCTGATTGCAAATCCATACGGGTGTAAAGACTTCCGCTTTCTGCCTCACGCGTCGCTGTTGTTCCTCCTTTGATTTTTTCACGCGTGGCTTTATGATGCCTTCGTTCTCGCCCGTTATGAGTTCGGCGGTTATGGGGTTGCCCGCCGAATACCGCTCGCCACGCCTTGCGTAATTGTCCGTCGCCCAGACAAGGTTTCCGCCGGTCGTCATGTCCTTTAAAAGGATTTCCAGCAAGCCCAGGTCAATTTTGAGAAGTTCGTTTTCTTTTATGTCAACGTGCGCACGAATGGTCATGTCTTTATGGAAAATCCCTCACCACATTATACCACAATTAGCGGTAAAATTCAACATCGCAGAGAAATCCCAAAACCGCGTCGCGCCCTTTCCTCGTGGCACGCCTTTCCCCGCAAGCTCAAAAATAGCGGCAAAAAAAAGTACCAGCAAAGAAACAAAAAATTTATTGGCAGTAAACGGTTTGCTGCACAGGCACAACACGAAACAGTTTCTATACTAG
>CAMWIU010000035.1 GCA_947174385.1 uncultured Treponema sp. | reverse complement strand
CTCTTCCAGCGTGTTCGCCGCTTCTTCGTCTGCGTGCCTTTCTTCTTCCAATTTCCGCTCGGCTTCCTCGGCTGCTTTCCGCGCGGCTTCTTTTTCCTCCGCAAGTTTTCTCGCCGCTTCTTCGGCGGCGCGTCTTGCAATTTCTTCCTGTTGAGCGCGCAGCCTTGCGTTTTCTTCGGCAAGTCTGCGAGTCTCTTCTTGCTGTCTCGCATTTTGCGAAGCCTCAAACATTTTTTGCGCGCTTTCCGCCATCTGCGCCATTTTTTCTGCGAGCGCGGAAGTGTCCAATTTCACTTCGGCAACTTTTTCTTGAGGTTTTTCTTCTTGAGGAATTTCCAATTTTGACGAGGCTTCTTCTTCGGAAAAATCAGGCATATCAAAATCTTCTTCATCTTCAAGCGAATCTTCCAATAATTTTTCGCCCATCGATTTTTCTTGATTTTCCTCGAGCTGCATGAAATCGTCGGCAATTGATTCGAAATCAATCTCTTCCGATTCTTCGTCGTCAATCAGCGGCGATTTTCCGAACGACTCAAAATCGAAATCGTCATCTTCAAGAATGTTTTCTTCCGCCACTTCTTCCTGTGCCACAGGTTCTTCCTGCCCCATGTCGAATTCTTCGGGCAAGTTTTCCTGCTCGGCGCGTTCGGCTTCTTTTTGAACTTGCTCCTGAACGGAGGCCTCTTTCGTGCTCACGATGTCGAACAAACGACTTGAAGATTCTTTCGCCACGTGATTCGTATTGTCGCTCGCAAAAGCCTTTTTGTAATTCTCCAAAGCTGCCTCGGTCTTTCCGAGAGTCTCTTCAATCATCGCGAGCGAAACGAGTCCGCGCGAATCGTCCGGCTTGTTCGACAAATATTTTACGATGTAATTTTCGGCTTCTTCCAAATTGCCTTTTTGCTTGTAGCGGTCGGAAGCGTTGAACAAATGCTTTTTGTATTCGGGATTGCTCGACTCGATTTTTTTGTAAACTTTTTTTGCGCGTTTTTCATCATCAGAGCAAATGTAATATTGCCCCGCAAGATCCAGAGTCTCGATGTCGTTCTTGTCGATGTCGAAAAGTTCCTTGATGTCTTTGCTGGCTTCCACCAATTTCTGCGCGCTCAAATTTATTGACGCGGAACACTTTATCAATTTTCCGTCATTAGGAGAAATCGAGCGAGCCTTTTGAATCGCTTCAATCGCCTTGTTGTTTTTTCCTTGACGTTCAAGTGAAGTCGCCAAACCTTTCAGCGTCTGCACATGATCGGGAAAAATCTTGATTGAATCGTTGTATTGCTTTTCGGCGGATTCGTAGTCGGATTCAGCCATGTAGACATCGCCCAAAATCGCTTGAAGACGCGCGTCGTTTTCATTCAACGAAATCGCCTGCTCGCCGATAATTTGCGCGTCACTCACGCGCCCGATTTTTAAAAGCAGGCTCGTGTAGTCGGCGTAGGCTTCGCCCCAACCCGGCTTGTAGCGCAACGCCGCTTCATATTCGCGAATCGCGCCTTCAATGTTGTCGGAATGTTCGTAGGCCTTCGCCAAATTCAAATGCAAAATCGGATGGTTTTGGTCAACTTTCAAGCCTTTTAGGTAAGCCGAAATCGCCGCCTCGTGGTCGCCTTTGGATTCATAAATCGTTCCGAGGTGATTGTATGCGAGCACGTCCACAGGATTTAATGTTACTACTGTTTCAAAGCAGTCAATCGCGTCTTCGTAGCGTTCCATGAATTTATACGTGAAGCCCAAATTGTAATAAACTTGTTCACGTTTCGCGCCAGACACGAGAGCCTCATTCAAAACTTCCACCGACTCATCGTATTTTTTTATGCGCCGATAAATTCCGCCGAGTGTTAAAAGCACTTCCAAATCACCGGGATTTTTTTCGCGAATTTTTTGAAACACAGGAAGAGCTTTTTCGTCCTCGCCGCTTTTTATGTAGACGTTTCCCAGCCGAGCAAGCAAATCTTTGTCGTCAGGATTTTCTTTGAGCAAAGTTGAATAAAGCCTTGAGGCAAGAGCGTAGTCGCGAGAGATTACCGCAGAATTCGCTCGGCTCAGCAACAATGAATTTTCGGCCATGTTAAATTACCTCCTGCCCGGCCTTGCGTAGACTTCGTTGGAAAGCCTTCCGCTTATGTGCTCATCTAGATTCGAATATGTGGAAACGGCAAAATAATAAATCGCGCCGTTTTTCAAGCCTGTCAATTTGAACTGGCTTATGTTTTGCACTTTGATTGGCGAAGGGCCTTGGTCGGCATCCGTGCCCAAATATTCGCCGGGACGATTTCCGTAGTAGACAAAATATCCGCCCGCGTTTTCGTCCACCGAAAAATTCCAGCTCAAATCCACGCCGCCGTCCTTCGCCTGAGCGCGAAGTTTCAAGGGAGGGGCCGGAAGCGGAGTCTGCGAATAGTTGACTTTGATTTCCGTGACCGAAGGCGATTTTCTTCCGCCGCCGTCGGGAAACAATTCCGCGGCAATCTGAAAATATCTTCCGCTCACGCCGGAAATTTCTTCGCCGTTTTTCACTTGCTTCCATTCGGGGAAATTGTCGTCCCAGCCAAAATAATTTTCGCCCGCGCGGACGTAATAGCGAATCTCGGTTTGCGGCGGAACATTTTCCATAATCGAAAGGCTGTTCAAAACAGAAGCGGGAGTCGCGACAATCGGCTTTGTGCGAAAGCTTCCGCCGTCGATTTTGAATCGCTCGTAAATCAAATTCTTCGGATTGGAAGAATCGGTGATGCGCCGAGAAATTTTAAAATCGTCGATGAGGCCGACGAACGAAGGGCAAATATTTATCGGCGCGACATCGCCGAAAATCGGCTGAAAAATCGTGCTTCCTTCGCGGCCGCTTTCCGTTATGAATTTCAGCGACTCAACTTTTCCGTCGATGCGATATTCCAAAAGTCCGCTTTCTTCGTCGTAGGAAATTTCGTGGCGCGACCATTTGTCGGGAATGAGCATTGTGTAACTTTCCAGCTGAACTTCGCCATTTTCAGGAGACGCACCTTCGAACAAATTCGTGAACGTCCACACGACGCGATTGTTGATGAACGCGCTTTCGATTTTCTGGTAGAAAACATAGTCGCCGACAATTCGCGAGGAATGCCATTCGAAAATCACTTCGCCGTTTTCCGACGTGGCAGGACAAATCCAAAATTCAATCGAAAAAGAGCCGCTGCGATTTTTCGTGCCGAAAATCGTGCCGTTTTTTCCGAGCAAGGAAATTCCATCGCCATTGTCGCGGCTCAAAGCGGCGCGTTTTCCCATTATCGATTTCGCCGAACTCAAAAGCGAATTTTTTTCCACGGAATAATTTCCGCTCGCATCCGAAAATTTGCCGTTTTTAAAATCCTCGAAATCCAAAAACAAGTCGGTTTCCACGGAAACTTTGTGCGCGTTCGTGGCGAGTTCCACGCATTCGTATCCGAACTTTCCCATTCCGCGCGAGATTCCGCTCGCCGCCTCGAATTCCGGCCAGCCGTTTTTTCCGCCGAGCGTAATCGTCCTGCTTTCCGCAAAAAGATTTTGCGCGACGACTAGACAAAGACACGCGAAAATTGCTATCATTTTTTTTAGTTTCATTGTTTTTACTTTCATTGTTGAAAACCCTTGCGCATCGCATGCGCACTTTTGTTTCATTATGAATTCGGAAAATTCGACACGAGAAAAATTGCATCAAACCGCACTCAAAGCCCCGGAATCGAGCGGAGTCTATCTTTGGAGAAATCCGCAAGAAACCGTCATTTACGTGGGCAAGGCAAAAAATCTCAAGAACCGCCTTTCCTCATATTTTTCCGGCCGCAAGGACATCAAGACTCGTCTCCTGATTTCCCGCGCCGCATCAATCGAATACATCACGACAGCGAACGAATACGAAGCGTTCCTGCTCGAAAACAATTTAATCAAAAAATACACGCCGCGATACAACATCAATTTGAAGGACGGAAAATCTTATCCCGTGCTCCGAATCACGAACGAAAAATTTCCGAGGCTTTTCAAGACGCGCCAAATGATTCAGGACGGCTCGACATATTTCGGGCCGTTTCCCGATGTCGCCGCGCTGGACACTTTCATCGACACGCTTTACAAGCTTTATCCGATTCGTCATTGCAAGAAATTCCGCGAGCGCGAATATCCGTGCATGTATTACCACATCGGGCGTTGCAAAGCGCCGTGCTGTGGAAAAATCGACAAACAATCGTACATTTCATTTTTCGGCGAAATCGCAAAACTACTTGAGGGAAAAGGAAAGCAAACCGAAGAATCGCTTTCCGCAGAAATGAAGGCTGCGGCGAAGGAATTGAATTTCGAAAAGGCTGCGAGAATCCGCGACGGACTGAAAGCACTTTTGATAATGCAAAACCAAAACATCGTGGAAGATTTTTCCGCCGAGGACCGCGACTACATCGCGCATTGGCGTGAAGGCGAATTGGCGAGTTTTACGGTTTTGAAAATCCGCGAAGGAAAAGTGCAAGGCCGCGACAATTACCGCGTGGAAAGCCTGAACGAAGACGACGAACTTTTGCCGGAATTCATGAACGCATATTATGAGGAAGAGCACGATTTGCCGCCCGCGATTTACGTTCCGTCACAAAGCGGCTTGGAATTCATCTCGCGTTGGATAAAAGAAAAATTCAATTCGGACACGAAAATAATTTTGGTCACGGAAGAAATGGAAAACGCCGCGCGGCACAAGGCGGCTTTGGACATGGCAAGGCAGAACGCGCACGAGGACATAATTCGCCGACTGCGCGAGCGCGGAGACACGCCCGCATTGGAAGAACTGAAAAATCTTCTCGAGCTTCCTCGCCTGCCCGTCCGCATCGAAGGTTTCGACATCGCGCACATCGGAGGGAAATTTCCGGTCGCCTCGCTCATCAGTTTTTACAACGGAAATCCCGACAAAAAAAATTATCGATATTTCCGTCTGAAAACCACGGACGGAATCATCGACGATTTCGCATCAATGCGAGAAGCGGTGAGCCGAAGATACACGCGCCTTTTGAACGAGCAAAGCGAATTGCCGGACTTGATTTTGATTGACGGTGGAATCGGACAAGTGAACGCCGTGGAAGGAATTTTGCACGCACTGAATTTGGAAATTCCGATCGCGGGACTTGCAAAGCGCGATGAAGAAATTTGGCGGCCGCACGCATCCGAGCCAATCCAACTTCCCAAGCGAAGCGACGCGCTTCGCCTTTTGCAGAGAGTCCGCGACGAAACGCACAGATTCGCCACGAGCCGCCGCGCAAATCTTCAGACGAAAGAAAACACAGTGAGCATTTTCGAATCGCTTCCGAGCGTTGGAGAAAAACGCGCGCGCGCGCTCACGAAAAAATTCGTCACGCTCGAAAATCTCGCAAATGCGCAGGAAGTCGAAATCGCAGAATGCCTGCGCGTTCGCGCAAACGACGCGGCGCAAATTTTAATCGAAGCGAAAAAACTTTTTTCCGAGCAAGCCGAAAAAAAACAAAGCCAAATGCGCTCGCTCAAAGAAGCCGGCACGACAAAAGAAATCGCCGCGCACAAAGAATACATTTCAAGCCTCGCGGACTTGGCGGGAGAAGATGTATAGTTAATAATTAATTATGAATAGTGAATAAAATTCGCCAGTCGCGCACATTGTGCTTTTCATTGTCCGATGGACTTATTTTCGGAAGCGTTTTTATTGCAAAAAGTTTTCATCATTTTAAACAAACTCAAATGCTTCAAATGAATCTGAATATAAATTAAAGAATACATAGCAACAACCATCGGATATCGTGCTTTTATATTTTATTCCATCAATACCATTTGCTGTACATAAATTGGCTATAAAACTTGGAAAAAAATACGCTCTAGGGAAAGCAAATTCTTTTTCATCGTTTTCTTTTAAGCAATACTCAAAAATTATATTGTTTTTATCTGACATATCTAAAATTTGTATTTCTTTTTTTAACTTCGCCTTTCCAGTACAGATATTTCCTTTATTTTTTAATTCAGATTTTGCAGTATTGGCATTGTCTGACACATACAAACAAGGTCTTCTGCCGTGATTGAATCTACCTTGTTTCATACGACTAGACGGAGCGGGATTAAAAAGGTCTAAAAGCAAAAAAGGCGAAGCATTTTTATCAACCGCTATGGAACGATAAAAAACAAATTGCGGCTTTATACTTGAAATTAACTGTCGCTTGAATTTTTTTATCTCTTCTGCTATTTTTCTTCCGACTGGATGTTCCAAAGCCATATACGGATTTGATGATAAAAAATCTATAAATTTGATAATATCCTTTTCCTCAATGTCATGAAATAACTGACATCCGCCCACGATGTCTTTTTGCTGAGAGAGAGAATATTCATATCCGTTCTCGTTCCTAACAAAAAATTGCTCGGAATCTTGTATTTTTCTATCGTGGAATTTCAGTTTTGATGAGTTAGGAATGCTCCTATATAATTCTGTATATTGTTCGGAATAAGCTCCCTCAAATCCAAAAGCAGAATTATACACAGAATGAAAATATGAAATTGAATCTAAAGGCTTGGAATAATCATCCAGCAAACTATTTATTTTGTTGAAATCGTTCAAAACAAAAGGATGATTGATTCGCCCAATATCAAAATGAATAGAATTAAGAATGTTATTTTCATTCAAGTTGTACGCATGCGACAAAACAGTTTCAAGCGGTTGTATATTTCTAAAAAGTTGTGTGTGTTGCAACAAACTTGACCTATTTATCATAGTCTGCATATTTTGTAAAGCTGTATACGCTGGTGGTTGCAAAGCCTTTAAGCTGGAAGACATAAAATCAAGATTTCCTGTAATAGCTGGAAATTCCATGTACGCAGGATCTAAAATCCTATTCATCTGATTTATCTTTTTCAACCATGGAGGTTCACCTATACCATCCATCAAATCATACATTCTGTTCATTTTCCCGCCTCAATCTTTTCTTCCACTGCTCGTTTTGCATTTTGTAAAAGCGCGTTGCTTTGCGCCTTAAGCGAAAAGGACTTTTGAACCAACGAGGCAATTTTCTTTTGAACGGAAAGCGGAAGAATCGGAATAATGACTTTTTGAATATCCGACTGCTTCCAATGCTGAATAATTGCACCGCTTGAATCTCTCTCCGATTGAAGTTTTACCACCACCGAATTTAGAACTAAAGTTAAATAATCAGGAAGGCAAATTTCATTTATTATATTCAAATGCAAAAGTGCTCCAGAAGTAATAACATCTAAATTCTTTTCAACTTTATAGGCAATGCCAATGCTTCCGTCTTTAGAAAGAAGGATTGTATTTTTTTTAGGTTTAAGAGAATCAAGATTAAAATCATTCGGCGAAAGAAAAATGCTTGTTTCTTCAATTCCAAATTTCGTTACATCTGAAACACGAACAAAAGGAATGCCATCGTCTTTATACGCTTCGCTTCCAGGCTCAACGGATTTTCTTATGGAAACGAGATCGCCGAGCGTCCTGCATTCATGCACGGAAAGCTTCTGCCTAAGCGCATCATACTTCGGCTGATAGTATTCCGCGTCAAGTCGCCCTGTCTGCTGAAAGTCTGAGAATGATTTTATTGAATACGTTGCCGTCTTAAGCGTCGCCCAATGCTGTGAAAACAATTCTTGTAGCAAAAGCCATTCTGCCAAGCGGTAATAGTAAATGCTTTGCTGAATGAGAAACCTGAAAGTCTCGTTTTCATGCAAAGTACTATTCACTTGTACCCCCCCCCGTATAAATTTAGACTCGATTGAATCTTCGACTTTTTGCTTGGCATTTTCGAATAGCGATTTTGCTTCATTACGCAGAGAAATACTTTTGCGCACATTTTTTGCAATCTTGCTCTGAACTTCTGTTCGAATCTTTGGCACAACAATTTTTTGCAACTCATTGTGGCTGATCGCCGTCAGAATAGTTCCCGTGCAGTTTCGTTTAAAAAGACTCTGCATTGGCTCGGACTTAAAGAGCATCAGCAATGTTTCGGGGTTCATCACATCTGAACGGACAACATAAAAGCCTGTGGAGCAGACTGCATTTTCATACTCGCTTGTAACGAGAGCGCAACTTTGCAGAGAGCCTTCCACCGACGACAGAATGACATCGTTCTCGCGCACCAACCGCCTAGCGCGTGACGGCAAGTCTTTGCCGGCGGCAACCGTGCATCCCGTAATCTCGCCATAATTCCCGATGTTGCCAAGCTCAATATATTTGTATTCGGCATTGGTAGACGGCATATAGTTCACTTCGTCAATTGCGCAAACTGCACGGAATTCTCCGTAGCCGCCGCGGTATTGCTCCACCAGACGGACATAGTCCTCATAGCGCGGAAGATAATATTCAGAATCCAGCCGTCCTGTCCGCAAGAAAGATTCCTTTAGATTCTTTATGTTGACGGCGCTGTTGTCCGGCTGCCAGTCCTTTAAGCGCAGTTCTCGCAAAAGCAAGTCTTCCGCCTGTGAATAAAGAGACTTTGACTGCGACAAGCAAGAATGCGCATCTTTTACCATCCGTTCTATTTGGCTTTGAAAGTTTTCGTTCGGCAAAAAAATCAAAATATTTCTAACTCTTTCAAGAGTTAGTTGATATTGTATTGTTAATTCCCTTGCTCTCAATAATTGTAAAAAACCATATTTACAGCGCAAAAACACAAGTAGATAAAATGGATTTACATTTTTTATATTCTTAATACCCAACACCGTGCGAGATAACGCAACAGTTTCGTGTTCAAAAATTAAACTTGCAAAACAGGGTGAACCTACTTTTGTAACGACAATATCATTTTTATGAATTAAATTAACACCTGTATTTTCATTAGCAAATGATAACGGAATTTTTT
Organism: uncultured Treponema sp.; assembly: GCA_947174385.1. GTDB lineage: Bacteria > Spirochaetota > Spirochaetia > Treponematales > Treponemataceae > Treponema_D. The sequence continues at coordinate 11,039 of CAMWIU010000035.1, read as the reverse complement.
CAAAAGTATCGTTTTGCTCTTTAGTAATAAATGGAAAATTTATACAATCCACACATCTTACAAATGGAATGTCACCAACCGAATATAATTGTGTTGCAGCTGGATAAAATGCACTAGCAACAAATTCTCCGAGAAACCTAAGTTCTTTACTATTCGCATTATTCAATTTTTCATTTATAAAAATATTTGTTTTAGAAAAGTATTCAGAATCAATTCTATCACCAAAATCAATTTCAGAATATTTCACAATCGAGATTTCCAGCCCTTTCAACAAAGCGTTGTATTTCGCCTCGTCAAAAGGGCTTCCTAAAAAAAACTTAACTTTTCCCGCTTTGCGAATTCAATGAAAGCTTCCGCAATTCCGTCTTGAGTGAGACCTTCATGGTTGAACAAATCGTGATCAACAATTAAATGCCCATTGCTGTCGAGTTTAAATCGCATTTCTACTGTCGGCGCGGACAAGTTCACATATTTCGCTTGTTCGTTTTCGTTAAGCGCAGCATATTCATTGCCGTCAATCAATGTTTCAAGCATCGAATGAAGCAAATAGTCGGAATCTGGTTGCCCCACAATATCTTTCGCCTTTTCGTTCCATTCGCTTCTCTTGCACCAAAGTTCGGCGGACTTCACAGAACCATACTTGCTTTCAAAGTCCGCCTTTTTGTATTCTACGGATTTTCCATTCTCAATATGACGCACGATTTCTTCTTTCACATAAATCTTGTCACCTGAATTGTCCTTGCTCGGCTTTTGCATAGTGGCAAAGAATATGTTATAATCATCTTTTTTTGGGCAAAGTTTTTCATCCCATTTCTGAACGAAAAGGACGCTCGTCTTAGTTCCAGTATGCGGCTTGAACGTGTTTCCATGCAAGCCCACGACAGCAAGAATCCTGCATCGCTCGGCGATGAAATCGCGGATATGCTTGTCGCTTGAATTGTTGAACCGTCCTTGCGGCAATACAATCGCCATTCTTCCGCCGTCTTTTAAAAAATTCAAATTTCTCTCAATAAAAAGCACGTCCCTTCCAACGCTCGACTGATATTTCCCTTTCGGATTATTGCCAAGCTCGTACTTCGCAATAATTCTAGTCTCTTTTATATCGCCGGCAAACGGCGGATTCGCCATCAAAATATCAAAATTAAAATCTTGGTTGCTGTTTTCGGTTTTCCTCTGTTTCTTTAGTTTTTTCCATCCCTCATAATAAACATTCTGCCAAGCCTCGTCGCCTGTCCGCTCGTCCCATCTTTCATAGTCCAAATTGTTCAAATGAAGGACATTTGTCTGCCCGTCTCCCGCAATTAAGTTCAAAGTTCGCGCGACGCGAACCGCCCGTTCGTCAAAATCAATCGCGAACACTTTCTGCTGAACATAGTCCGTACATTCTGGATCCTTCTTTTCCAAAGTAAAAAGATGACTTTTTTCAAGCCCTTTTCTTTCCAAAATTTTTTGCCAGACATAAAAAATCGTATGAACAGGAAAACCACAACTTCCTGCGGCGGTGTCGATTATGGTTTCCGTTTCCTTTGGATTCAGCATTTTCACGCACATATCGATTACATAGCGCGGCGTAAAATACTGACCTTTTTCACCTTTAGAACTTTTATTGATGAGATATTCGAATGCCTCGTCCACAACCTCAAGATTCGAATTAAAAAGCTTTACGTCCTGCAAGCTAGAAACGCATACAGAAAGATGTGACGGAGTGAGCGTAATTTTTGAATCTTTGGAAAAAACGCCTTCCCACTTTTCTTTTGCCTTGTCGAACAAATCATCAATTTCTTTTTTAAGCTCAGTTTCTGTGTAACCGTAATTCCTGAATTCAAGTGTCCTGTCTTTCTTTCGCCCACTTTCCATCTCATCAAAAAGCTTTGTGAAAATCAGCTTGAAAACCTCTTCAAAAACATCGACTCCGGCATTCGCCAAAACTTCGTCTTCCATTTCAAGAATAAGATTTTTTAAACTTTTCCTCTCATTTACAAGCTTGTCCTTTTCAACTAAATCCTCAATTGTCCATCTTTTTGTCAATATATCCGAAAGTTTTTGCGACGCTTTCGGAATGTTCGGAATGTCTTCAAAATAATTCGGATCTTTTCTGTTGTAATAGGAAATCGAACTTCCATTTGTCCAAACTCCAATAGGAGAACCTGTGGCGTTGCAATAACTTTTTAACTGCTCTTTTCCGTCCTTTAATTTCGGCTTTTTCAGTTCTACGATAATATATGGAACAGAAGCCCTATCCTTGTCAAAAATTACAATGTCCGCCCGCTTTTCTTCGCGCCCGAATTTTACACTATATTCAAGTTGAATCCTGTCCGCAGGATAATCGTAACTGTTTATGAGCGTGTCCAAATAAAGCTGTCTTACGCATTCTTCCGGAGTGAGTTTAATTTCTTTGTCCCGAATCAAGCATTTTACATAATAAGATTCTTTTCCGTTTTTTTCGCGTCTGACTGTAATCGAATTTTCCAGTGCCTCAATCTGTGCGGGCGCAAATTGTTCCAACCTATATTCTGAATCTTTTAGAATTTGTGAAAGCGAAATTGACATTGTTTCTCCCTTATTTATTGTATTTTTCCCGTCTTGATTTCATGCCTCAAAAAATCGTATACATAGCGCGGACTTTGGAAATAAAGCCCTGTCTTTGTGTCGCAAAGTTTTTCATACGTGGTTGAATTGTATACGGTGCGCAAAGCCTGTTCCGAATCAAAAGAAAAATCGCTCACAAGATACGTTGCCAAATCCCGCGTAGTGCATTCAATTTGGTATTCTATATCAGTCATTGCAAAGCCCCTTGTTCTTTAAAGTTTCAACGGCTTTTTGCGTGCCAAAATAATACTGAAATGTAATGCCCTTCATAAATTTTAATTTCTCAAGAAATGTGTCAAAACTTATGTCGCCTTCAATGAAACGGCGGATTTGAATTCCAACGCGGTCGTTCGCAATCGGACCGACAACAATATCATATTCGTGTGATCGGGCTTGATTTTCCTGTGTGCGGTTGTTAAAAACAAATTCTGCCCATTCTTTTGAATATGCGGAAAAAGAAAGAACTTTTAAATCGTCGCCTTTTAAAATACTTTCATCAAATTCAAATTCCGTAACAAGCGGAACGCCGCCCAAAAGTTCTGCCTTGAACCGTGCCATCTCGTAAGCCTGCTCAAAATTGTCGGAAAGATAAAAGCCCTTCCCAAAATCTTTGTTCGGCTTTGAAAAGGCAAGGTCAATTTCTTTTATTTCAATGGTAGAGCCGTGGTACAAAATCATCAGAGTTCCCCTCCGTTGTTTCTGCAATAAAGCGCAAGATTTTCTAGCATTTCGGAAAACGGAAGCGTGTGCGCAATGTCGTAGTGTCGCTCGATGAAGGCGATTGCGCCGAAACGGTCAAGATAGTTGAATGCCTGCGTGTTTGAGAGTGCATGCTTTTTTGCGAAATCGTTCACCAGAGAAACCGTATATTCTATTTTGTCTTTAATGGGCATCATCTATTCTATAATCAACCTTGTTTCAAATTATAATATCAGCACAAAAATTTTTCAATAAGAAATTGAGCGTGGGAGAAAAACGTGCACGCGCGCTCACGAAAAAATTCGTCACGCTCGAAAATCTCGCAAATGCGCAGGAAGCCGAAATCGCAGAATGCCTGCACGTGCGCGCAAACGACGCGGCGCAAATTTTAATCGAAGCGAAAAAAGTTTTTTCCGAGCAAGCCGAAAAAAAGCAAAGCCAAATGCGCTCGCTCAAAGAATCCGGCACGACAAAAGAAATCGCCGCGCACAAAGAATACATTTCAACCCTCGCGGACTTGGCGGGAGAGGAATAAAAAAAGGGAGGGGCGCAATCTGCACTCCCCTCCCACAACCACAACATGTCATTCATCAACATTCAACTTGTACGCGCCCGCTTCAACACAGGCGCATAAATCCCGCGCAACAATCTTACTGCGCCTTCACTTCGTTTTTCAGTTCCGCGCCGCTTTCGAACGCCTTGACATTTTCGAGCGAAACTTCCGCGATGTTTGCGAGCGCGTTCGTTGTCAAGAATGCCTGATGGCTCGTAATCAAAACATTCGGGAAAGTCAAAAGCCGCGCCAAAGTGTCGTCCGTAATTACCGCCGCCGACCAGTCGCTGAAAAAATATTTGCTTTCTTCTTCGTAGACATCGAGCGCGGCTCCTCCAATTTCCTTGTGCTTCAAAGCGTGGACAAGTGCCTTGGAATCGATGAGCGCGCCGCGTCCAGTATTTATCAAAACTGCGTCATTTTTCATCCGCTCCATATTTTCGTGATTCGCGATGTGGAACGTTTCGTCGTTGAGTGGACAATGGAACGAAAGCACGTCGCTGCGAGAAAAAATCGTCGGAACGTCAACATATTCAAATCCGTTTTTGTCCGCCCATTCGCGGTTTGGGAATTTGTCGTACAAAATCACTTTCATTCCGAAGCCCGACAAAAGCCCCGCCATGATTTGTCCGATTTTTCCCGTGCCGAAAATTCCTGCGGTAAGTCCGTGCAAGTCGCGCCCCGTCAAGCCTTCCAAAGTGAAGTTGCCGGTTTTCGTGCGGAGATAACTTTGCGGAATGTGCCGAGTGAGCGCGAGCAGCATCGCCACGGCATGCTCTGCGACAGCGTAAGGCGAATACGCCGGAACGCGCACGATTTTTATTCCAGCGTCGGCCGCCGCCGCAAGGTCAACGTTGTTGAATCCCGCGCATCGAAGCACAATGAAGCGAACGCCGTTTTCCTTCAAAATCGAAATCACTTTTTTGTCCGCGATGTCATTCACGAAAATGCAAACCGCGTCGAAGCCTTTTGCCGCCGCCGCAGTTTTTTCATTCAACTTAAAATCGAAAAAATCAATTTCAAATCCGAAATTTTTGTTGACTTCCAAAAAACTCGTTTTGTCATAAGAATGCGTGTCATAAAAAGCAATTTTCATTTTTTCCTCCTAATTAAAAATACTTTCGCGATTTTCATTTTAAAATATAATAACGTTTTTTTTGAAATTCAAGAAAAAAAACAAGCGGAAAAATCTTGCGATGCAAATTAAATTTCGCCGATTGAAAAAAATCGCGTTTTTTGCTACCATTAAAATTATGAAAAAAATCTTACTTTCCGCAATTACTGCGTTCTTCACCTTGAATATCTTCTCGCAACAAATTTCGTTTCCATCCAATTCAAGTTGGAGCAAAAAGGAAATCGAAAATTTGGAAAATGGAAAAATCGTAATTCGAAACATCAAAAAAAGCAAGAAGATTTCCATCCTGCGAGGAACGAACAAATATTCCGACGAAATGCTGGACAATTTCGAGCAACTCGATCCTTCCTACCTCGCGGAAATTATTTACAAAATGCCAAAACGCGGAAACGAAAGCATCATCAAACAGGCGGTAGAAATTTTTTCCGACATAAATCTCTACAAAGAAATAATTTATTCCGACGAAAAAAAAGGCAAGGAGCGTCCGCTTTTTCCCAAAGCCGAAATCAAGGAAAGAATTGATTCAAACGGCGAAATCCGAATAACTACAAACCTACGGATGGACATGCTTTCAGAATATGATTCCGAACTCGTGATAAAAAGCGACGACGATGGATTTTTTTTCGAGCAACACAATACCGAACCACTGAAATGGCATTCGTTCACTGCGGTGAAAAGCGGAAAAATGGTTGCGTCGATTTGCTGTTTTGAACACGGCGAAGATTATTATGTTTACGCGCTCGGCGGAATAAAAGCCCCGCGCATTCCACTCGTCCTTTACGAAATCGAAAGGCAATTCATCGGGCGCATAGAAGATTTCACCGTTTTTTACATCAAGCGATTCAAAATAAGCCGCTGAAAATTTCACGCTTCGGTTGGTGCTTCGTTTTCGATGTAATAAACTAGCGCGTCGTAAATTTCCTGCGTAAAATTCTTATCGATGTCAGTGGAAAGGATTTGAAACGCTTGTTGCCGACTCAAAGCCTTGCGGTACGGACGATCGGTGGTGAGCGCGTCATAAATATCGGCGCACGAAATTATCATCGCCTCTTCCGGATATTCACCACGCATTTTTTTATTGTAGCCGCTTCCGTCCAACGCTTCGTGATGGTAGCGCACGAAATCTTTCACATCTTTAAAATACGGATTGGCGGAAAGAATCTTGTAGCCGATTTCCGTATGGCTTTCGATGGCCTTGCGCTCGTCCGCGTTCAATCCAGAAGGCTTGTTCAAAACGTCGTCGGCAATTCCGATTTTTCCGATGTCGTGAAGTTGTGCGCCATAACGCAACATGTGAATCCGCTCCTCGTCATAGCCAAGTCTGCGCGCGATGCCCACGGAATACAAAGCCACGCGATCGGAATGTCCTTCCGTGTACAAATCCTTCGCCTCGAGCGCGCTAGAAAGAGACTTCACCATGCTCATATTGTTCGCTTCGATTTTGCTTCGCAAATTTCGGTTTATAAGTTCAGTCGCCAAAAACGCCGCCGCAATCTCCAAAAGATATTGGTGCTCCAAACTGAAAGATTCTTTGCTTTTGCTTCCGTGCGAAATCGTAATCACGCCGATTTTATTCTGTTCGTTGCCGAGCGGCACACTGATTACCGAGCCTTTGAAAAACGGCTCGCCTTCCATAACAGAATATGTCGGATGCGATTCGCGGTCTGGAATGAAGACGGCTTTCCAATTTTTGAACGCTTGCCCTGAAATGCCCTCGCCGTTCCGCAACATCGGAACTTTTGTCCTGTCAACTTTGTAAAACGAAAATGGATAAAGCGTCTTGGAAAGTTCGTCGTAGCGATAGGCGATTCCGTGCTCGAATGAAATCTGCCCTTTCATATCTTCGAACACATTCGCGTTCACATCCATTATGCTTTCGTGCCGCTGTAAGATGAACGGATATTTTGCCATCGTCAAAAGGTTGCGCTGTCCACGCGCCGCAATGGAAACTGCGTACAAATTCACTTGCAGCCGAGTGTTCAGCCGCGTCAAAAGCTGAATATTTTCGGGCGTGAGAATTTCGCCTTCCTGTTCAAAACTTGTGGCGCAAATCAAAAGGTACGCAATCATTTCAAATCCATGAACAACCGGCATCAAGTAGCGTCCCTGATAAAGTCCTTTTATCACTTCGCTTACCATCGGATCATCGATTTGATAGCTCGAAAACATTTTTTCCAAAGGAATCACGCCGTTTTCCATTGAAAGGCAGCCGATAAAAACCGAATCGTCAGAAAAACTTGTGATTCCTTCGCGGTCAATTTCGCGATATTCATGATATTCAGGCGAATGCATAAAAATATGCGCCTTGCAAGTGGGAATCTTTCTTTCAATAAATTCAATTACGGATTTCACAAGTCCGATGGCGGTGGTCCAATTGTTGATTGAATCCATTTCAAATTCGTCATTCATCGCGGACACATTGAACGAATCGTCGGAAAGAAAATCTTCCTGCACTACATTTTCTATTTCAACTTCAACTTTTTTCTTTGACATTTTAAATTCCTTATTCTTTTAATTATACACCATAATTTAAAAAAACGCAAAGTTTTTTTTAAAGCAAAAAAAAGTATTTTCACACCACGTCGGAAAATCAGACATTTTTTAAACACTTGATTCGCAAGGTGAAATTGTGATATAGTCTTTGCATAGGAAAAACAAAATGGAAGAAAAGGAAAAAACGGTTTTTATTTTCGGACACAAAAATCCCGACACCGATTCCGTGGTGGCGGCTGCGGCGTACAAAAAGTTAAAGGAACTTTTGGGACACAATAATTATGTCGCGGCACGCGCGGGGCATCTTTCGCCTCAAACCGACTACGTTTTCAATAAATTCGGCGTGAAGCCGCCCGAATACATTTCCGAATTTTCCCCGAAAGTCGCGTTCTACACGGACGACAATTTTCAGTGCGCGCGCGAAAAAGATTCGCTTTGGAAAGTCTTGGAAAATTTGGAAAAAACGCAGGATCAAGTGATTCCGATTGTGGACGAAAACGGCGCGTACAAATCGCTTTTGCATTACAACGCTTTCGCGAAAAATCTTTTGATTCAAATGAATCCTGAAAAAAAATCTCCAGTCGTGACGAGCATCGCCTTGATAAAAGAAACTCTGAACGCGCAGCCGATAATTTTCAGGAACGAAAACGAAATTTTCAAGGCGACGATTTTGGTCGGATCTTCGGAAACGGAATCTTTCAAAAAGCATCTAGAACGCCACAAAACCGAGCCGCTCGTAGTAATCGCTTCGAACAGACCGGAAATCCAGGAACAATGCATCGACGCGAAAGTGCGGCTTTTGGTTTTGACGAGCGGGCAAGTGCTTTCGAAAACGCTCCGCGACAAGGCCGAAAAAAACGGAGTGAGCGTCATCATTTCGCCGTATGGAACTTCTTCCACTTCAATGCTCATAGCGTATTCCACGCCGGTAAGTTCGATGTCGGACACTTCAATTTCCGCCGTGCATCGCTACGATCCGATTTCAAAAGTCAAGCCGCTTTTGCGAGAAGTGCCGTGCCGCTGCCTTCCTGTGGTGGACGACGCGAACAAAGTGATTGGAATAATTTCCGAAAGCGATTTGCTCAAAGAGCCGAACGTGGAATTGATTTTGGTGGATCACAACGAAGCCACACAAGTGATTGACGGTTACGAGCATTACAGAATTCGCGAAGTGATTGACCATCACAGAATCGGAACGCTTTGCACGAAAGAGCCGATTTTGTTTTTGAACAAGCCCGTCGGCTCGACTTCGACTTTGATAACAGAACTTTACCGCGAAAATAAAATTCCTGTTCCCGTGGAAATCGCGAGCCTTTTGCTTTGCGGAATTCTTTCGGACACGCTGATTTTGAAATCGGCGACGACGACTGAAATTGACCGCGAGACTGCGGAATATTTGAGCGCAATCACGAATCTCGACGTTCAAAAACTCGGCGAAGAAATCATTGCGGCGGGAAGCGTCATCGGCTCAAGAAGCGCGCAGGACATCATCGCGCAGGATTTGAAAGAATATGTCGAAGGAAAAATTTCGTATTCCGTGAGCCAAATCGAAGTGGATTCGCCGCACGACATTCTCGCGCGGAAAAAAGAATTCCTCGATGAATTGGAAGCGGACCGCCGTGCTGGAAAAATGATTTTCGCCGCGCTGCTTGTCACCGACATCACGAAGTTGAGTTCGCTTTTGTTCTTCGCCTGCGACAAAAAGCACGAATCGCTTTTCACGTTTCCCAAGCAGGAAGACGGCGTGTATTATTTGAACGACGTAGTTTCCAGAAAAAAGCAGCTCATTCCGATGCTCACGGAACAAATCGCGGCGATTGACAGTTAGTTTTAATTTTGTGCGCGATTTTTCAAAATCAAATTAAATTTACACGCGATGCATTGAGCTGAAAACCTGCTCGTGCATCACGTTGATTTCCACGCCGATTTCCTTGCCAAGCGAAATCATTTGATCGCGAAATTTATCGATTGACAAATCCGCGTTTTCCAGCGAAACCATCAGCATCATTACGAAGTTGCCGGAAAGAATCGATTGCGTTATGTCAACGATATTCGCCGAATGCTGCGCCAAAAATGTAGTTACCTTTGAAACGATGCCCACTTTGTCCGAGCCTACTACGGTGATAATTGCGTTCATAAAATCATTATAACGCATTTGATTTTTTTTTACAATCGGTGTATAATTTTTTTATGGGTGGAAAAAAATCTCTTGCGTTGCGCTATGACGCAGCGGTAATTCTTACATTTTGTTTTGTTTCTTTTTTTGTTTTGGTTCTCGATGAATTCGCTTTGAAGAATTCGTTCATCGTGCAAAAATTTTTCTCGCTTCCTGGAACTCTTTCAAAGAGTGCGGCGGCACTTTCTGCACAATTGAGCGAAACTTTTGACAAACCGATTCAAAATGAAGGTGTCTTCAATTTCCAAAATCCGATTCATTATCTGCGGCTTTTTTTCTATTTGTTTGGGAATAAAAATCTCCTGCAATTTTTGATTTCGTTCGCGTTCATTCTGCCGCTCGGCACGCAAATGGAAGAACGCTACGGAAGCGCGGCCATCGGCGTAATGATTTTAATCACGACGCTTGTAACGGGCGTTTTGAACGCCTGCCTAATTCCCGCCACGCTTTGCGGCGCGGACGCGATTGTATTCATGCTGATTCTTCTCGGCGCGATAACTTCGCTTTCCAAAAACGAACTTCCGATTTCCGCGCTCATGATTTTCGCGCTTTACATGGGATGCGAATTTTATTTGAACGGCGCGATGGACAATACAAAGGTCGTATCGATTTTCGCGAAACTTGCTGGCGGACTTTGCGGAAGCATGTTCGGATTTTTGAGTGCGCCAAAAACACGCCGCGCGACTCCAGCAAAAAGCACCAGCAGCGCAAGCGCGTCGAATTCCAAACTCGGCTACGATCCCGAACAAACCGCCGCCGCGCGAAAGGCTTTTATGGAGCGCATAAAGCAGGAACGCCAAAAAAAGAAATTCGACGACGAGACGACGGTAATAGGCTCGGTAGAAATCTAGCCGAAAATCGGGCGCACTTTCATCACGGTTTCAATTCCGGCGAGCGCGCGCAAAGTTTCTTCTCCGACGCGCCCGTCAACGTCAATGATGTTGTAGGCGATGTCGCCGCGATTTTGGTTCGTCATTCCGGCGATGTTCAAATTCGCGTCGCCCAAAACCGTCGTGAATTTCGCGATGATTCCAGAAACATTTTTGTGCGAAATGCAGAGGCGAGTTCCGCCTTTCGGCACGGGATTTTCCGTGGTGCATTTCGGGAAATTCACGGAATTCGTGATGTTTCCTTTTTCCAAAAATTCGCGCAATTCGGCAACGGCCATCTTCGCGCAATTGTCCTCGGCTTCGGGAGTGGACGCGCCCAAGTGCGGAAAGCAAATCACGTTTTCTTTTCCGATGAATTCCTCGCAGGCAAAATCGGTGACAAGGCATTTGACTTTTCCCGAATCAAGCGCACGCAGAATGTCGCCGTTGTTCACAAGTCCGCCGCGAGCGATGTTTATAATCACCACTCCGTCCTTCATGTTTTTCAAAGTCTTTTCGTTTATC
>CAMWIU010000034.1 GCA_947174385.1 uncultured Treponema sp. | reverse complement strand
AAATTCGACGGATTTTACGTCCGCTAATTTTCAGGCTGCCTTTTTTATTTTGGAGTGAAAGGTGATTTGCTATCTTAACAGAGGTCTGATTTTGGAACAGGCGATTTGCGCCTTGCTCAAAGAATATTTTGAAAGCATACACCTTGAGAATACCTATGAAAATTTTCATATCAGCGTAACAAACGAGCATCCTTTCGCGAAATTGATGTTTCATGACGGTTTGAACGCATCTGATTCATTTCCGGCGGTGGTCGTAACGACGCAGGAGGACAGAAAGCCGCACAATCTGGACTTGCCGCCGACCTATGATGCAATCGGAATAGACAAAGAGGACTTGGAAAACATCGCTAGGACGACGGAAACAAGGACAGACAAAAAGGGGATGAAGAAGGAAGTCGAAATCCCCGGACTGTGCATGGTTGTCGATGAAAAAACAAAGGTGGCGATTGAAGAGGCGTTGAATAAAAATGGCGGAATGTGCTACGGTTGGAGCATTAGGACAAGGCGACGCGATTCAATCGGCATTGAGATTTGGGCGGAAAACAATCAACTGAAAAATGAGATTTACGAACAGACGAGGGAATTTGTAACTGGAAACATGAGATTCTTACTTGAACGGAAATATCCATTCTTTGCAACCGCGATTTTCGACAACACAATCATTGGCAGAAGAAGCAACAACTACAACGCCGATTTCGACATAAGGCTTACGGGCGCACACATAGGCTTCGACGTGGACTACTGTGTTGAGCAAATAATCATAGACACGGATTTGACAAAAATCACTGAAATAATAGCGGAGGCGGACAATTATGTCAAAAACTAACTGTGCGGAAAATACCGCAACGAAAGAAAGCCCGGACGAACAGACAGGAACAAATCCTGTTGAGACTTCGACGGATGAAAAAAGGTACACGCTCACACGTTTTTTGCAAGTCAAAAAACAAAGGTCGGGCGTTGCGGCTCTTTTGAAGTTGAATCACGGAAACGAGATTCATACGGTCAACGAGTGGCAGGAACTTGTAGAAAAAGTCCTTACCACCAAATTATAACAAGGAGGAAACTATGGGCGTTTCAGCGGCACAATTCAAGAGCGCGGGACAATCTACCCAGCATTATATTCCGGGTGTTTATTCGCGCCGAAACAATGTCAGCGCGGGTTCGGGTGTTTCGACCGGCAACCTTTGTATTCTCGGCACGTCGATGGGCGGAGAGCCGAGAAAACTTCTGAAATTCGGAAGTCTTGCGGACGCGAAGGAAATTCTTGTAAGCGGCGAACTTCTTGACGGAGTTGCACATGCTTTCAACGGTTCAAATACCTACATTCCGCAGTATGTCTACGCGATGCGCGTCAACAATGGCACAAAATCAAAAGCCGAATTCAAAATCGGTGGAGATGTTGTGATTACGGCAAAGTCTGCCGATTTCGGCTCTCAAACAAACCAAATCAAAAAATGGCTTGATGACGGTACGGACGGCGGAAAAAAAATAACCGTGGTGTACAAGGACAACGAATATTTCGTTGACAACATTGAGCGGGAATCGTTTTCGATTATGTATGCAGGAAGCGGAACAGGAGCGACATGCACAATCAGTAAAGGCGGATTGACGCTTTCCAGCGACGTGGAAGAAGAAAAACTCACCGTGTCTTTCGATGAGGCGGAAACGTTGGACACATTGATTGCTAGAATCAACGATACAGGCTTCTATTCGGCGCAAGTGATTGACAAGTCGGAAAACGCTCCGACAAAAGAACTTGACCATGTTTCGGGCGTGGAAATCGGCGATTCTGCCGTAGTGTTCAAATCCGATGTTCAGGCACTCGCCGACGCGCTCAAATCCATCAATGTCATTGGAGAGGTTGAAATTGGCGCAAACCGCGTTATGCCGGAAAATGACATCGGCTATGTGTATTTCAGCGGAGCGGAAGCCGGAACTTCGACGGTCGCGGACTATATTGAAACGCTTGAACTTTTGGAAAGAGAAGATGTACAAATCTTGGCGACGCCTTCGACGAACAAAAACGTGCATTCCTTGATTTCCGACCATTGTGTTTCTATGTCAACGGTCTCCAAAAAACGCGAACGCACTTTCATTGTCGGAACGCCGTCAAAAACCTCCATTGCCGAAGGCTTGAAAGAAGCGAAAGGTCTTAACACTGAATTAGGCTCTGTCATCATCACGAACGCCAATGCAAACAATCCTCTTACAGGCATGGCAGAGGAAATATCTCCGGCATTGCTTGCCTGCAAGGTGGCTGGAATCGAAGTCGCGATGACACCAAGCGTACCGCTCACAAACAAGACAATCAAAGTGAATTCGTTTGGCATGAAGTACAAGGACACCGAACTTGAAGAGATGATTGCGGGCGGAATCATGCCGTTTGGCGAGAACGAAAACGGGGAACTTGTTTGCATTCGCGGAATGACTTGCTATCAGGGCGACAACCTTGTTATGAACGAGCGTTCGATGATTCGCTCCGCATTGTTTATGGACAGGGATTTGCGAAAGGCGAACGGACGGAGAACGGGCACGAATGACGAGCCTAGTGAAAGTTCAATTGTTCAGGTTCTTGAGAACAAGGCGAAAGGATGGTATCGCGACAGCCTCATTACGAAAAGCGACGACGGAAAACTTGTGTTCAATATCAGCGTGAGGTTCGACGGCGACAAGACATATTTGAGTTTTGACAGATTTATTCGTGCGCCAAACAACTTTATGTTTATCACAAGTACGAACCGCGTTTACAGTTCAACGGTTGAAGTCTAACAAAAAAGGAAGGTGGTCAAAATGAGTAAGTACAATATGCAAGGAGACGTTCTCGCCCAAAGCACAAATTCTTGGATTTATGTGGACATGGAAGATGAGAACGGCTCTAATCCTCAAAAAGTCGGGTTTGTTCAAAACTGGAGCATAAGAAAAAATCTCCAAACGAACAAGGCAAAGTGCATTGGAGAAATCGCGCCGGTGAGCATTGATGTAATTGGAATTGACGTAACGGTAAATTTCTCAGGCTTCATTCCTACAAAGGAAGTCGCCACGCAGGGAATCTCCGTCCGTGGCGGCGGAAATTATTCCGTCAAGGCATTCAATCCGAACTGTGAAAACTTGCTTGACACGAAAGTTGTTACGAAAATTCCTTATCTTGAAATCAGGGATGACAAGCACAAGACCATAATGACTTCCGTTCAGTGGCTCACGCCGTCTTCATACAGCGAATCTGGAAGCACGGCTGACTACATCAAGGTGGACGCAAGTTTTGACGCAATCTTCACCGACAACGGTTCGGATTACGAAACCGTTATTTGATAGAAATGGCATGTGCTTGCGGTGGAACGCCTTGTTTCGCCGCAAGCGTCGCCTTTTGGGAGTATTGAATGGAAATTACGGAAGAAATCAGGCAGGACGAATCCTTGCCCGAAGAGAAGCAGAGAGACATTTTTTACACGCTTTTGAACGGCAAGACAGTTACAGAAAAAATTGAGACAAGCCGTGGCGAATTTGTTGTCAAATTCCCCAAGCAAAAGGACATTATGCAGGTCGAAAGGCGAGCCGCCCTTTTGCGCGGCGGAATACCGGCTGAAAGTTTTGACAAAAACGCGAATTTTGCTTTCCAAAAAATAGCGTTTCTTGATGTCGTTGTGGAGAGCGGTCCTGATTGGTTCAATCGTGCGAAAAAGAGAAGCGAAAATTTCACTTGGGGGGATATGCCGGACATAAACTTCATCGACGAAGTTTACGTGAAGGCATGGACGTTTCGCAACGAGGTGCAGGAAAAATTTGGAAGAAATGAAAAAGAAGCCGATGGCGGAAATTTTGACAGGAAAGATGTTCAGAATGATGTGGGCGATGATTTATTTTCGGGAGTTGCCGGTTCCAATACGAGAACTTGACGAAAACCTTTTGGACTTCATCTTCATTTTCGCGAACACATATACCGAAGAAAGCATTTTGCACGGCTATGCGCAGCAGAAGAGAGAAGAGGAAAGAGAGGTGTCAGACAACATTCTTGAAGAACTGGGGTATTGAATTTATGGCAAAACCTGTCGGGATAGTGTCTGCTTTTTCCTTGGCAGGTTTATTGGGAGGGGTGAAATGGAGGGAAAGAAAAGAAATGTGGAAAAAATTCTTTTTGTCTTTGTTTGCGTCATTGCTCTTTGCGGCGTTTTCACAGGATGCGAAACTACAAGAATTGACGATTCAGGAATTGTCGAGCGAAATTCATGTTACATTGGACGGCTTGAGGCAACAGTCGCAAGCCTTGACGCTACAATTGGCGATAGCAGAGAACGAATTGCAGATTCAGTCAAGCAAAGCAAGTCAATTGCAGACGGACTTGAACGCCTTGAATTTTTGTTTGGGCGATACGAACAAGAAGTTGGCAAGTTACTCTCAGAAATTGAGCGAATACGAAGTCAAATTGAGGCGGAGGGCGAAAATGACGGCATGGACAGTGGCATTTTCGGCTCTGTTGTTATTGGTGCGGGTGGTGTTGACAATGCTGAACATAAAATGGGGGATTAAAATTCCCTATACGATTGCCCTTTGGCTTTAATATGACTTTAAGGCTGAAACAAGTGCCGAAACAATTTTTTGCTTTTGCAGCGGAAGTTTCGCGACCTCATACGCAATGCTGTCGTTCCTTTTGTCGAGTTCGTTTATGTCGCCGAGAATGAGATATTCGACGGAAACATTAAGAAACCGCGCTATCTTTATCGCGATGTCGGCTCGCGGCAACGCACCCGAAACTCGCCAAGTGCTGATTCCCGTGCGACTTATTCCCACTGCCTCCGCCAAGTCTTTTTTCTGAAAATTCTTTTCTTCAAGAAGTCTTTCTAATCTATCAATAAAACTTTCTTCTTCCATAATTTTTTTTGTTCCTTGGTTTCAATATCGGCGGCAAAAAGAAAATTCTTGAAAGCGCGTTTTTGGGCTTGACAATTCTTTGAAAAGAATTATAATGTGTTTAATTCTTATTTAAGAATTAAACAGGGTTTTTCTTTTTGAATCTCGCTCGCCATTGGGTCAGACTTTGGCGAGCGTTTTTTATGCCGCTTTGAAGTGTTGTTCCTCATACATGTATTTGTATATGATGTTTTCCAAAGTTTGGGCGGCGTTATCGGCTAGATTGCGCATTTCATTCTTGATTTCGACATCGTATGTCCTGCCCTTGTGCAGAAACCACAAGCCTTTTTCATTTATGCAAAGTTCGCCCACAATTCCATAGCGTTCTATGCCGATTATCTTTATTCTCATGTTCTTGAAAGAAATGCAGCCGTGTTTGTTTACAGTCCTCTTCTCCTTTATGCAAAGAATGTTGTCAAGATTCATTTCTTTTGGAACTTCACGAAAAACTGAGATCCGACCCACTACCGTTTTTCCGAAATGCTTTTCGTAATAATCTATGAAAACAGTTTTTAGAAATACATTTGCCTCCTCCATGTTGTGAATCCTGTATTTTTTAAAAAGAGCGGGAAGTCTTTTTTGAACTGTTCCCCACCCACGTTCAATCTTTCCTTTTGCTTGCGGGGAGTTTGCAAGGTGGAGTTCAATGCCAAGTTCGTCATCTATTTTTTGCCATAGCGGTTTTTTCCTTGTGATTCCAGCCAGTTGCTCGTCTTTATCCAACGACAAGGCATCCTTCATGTTATTGGAAAATACCGGTGATTTGTCGCTATAGTCCTCAAGTTCTATTCCGTAATTTTGCAGAATCTGCCGTCGGCATTCAAGATAACCGTATGAGCATTCAAATTCGGTCATATAAAGTGCCAAGAAACGGCTTGTGGAATCGTCAAGTGCGCCGTGCAGGGCGTAATAGCGAGTGTCTCCGCACCACAAGAACCATTGGTATGGCGTTGCATCCCATTGTATGAGTTCTCCGAAATTCTTTCTTCGGAATCGGATTCTTTGCACTGGCTCGCGGTTTGCCTTGTGGCTTTCGGGAGAGGCGATTCCTGCTTCCTTGAGGAAATTGTATACCGTGCTGTACGAAATTTTTATGTCATATTCCTCATTGAGTTCATCAGTCCAATATTGAAAACTAATCGGATTCGTTTTTTCGTCGAATTCTTGTAGATAACCTTGTATGACAAATTTTTTTATCTTTTCAAACTTGTTGTTGTGGCTGGGTTTTCCTTTTTGTCCATGAATGAAGATTTTATCGCCTTCATTTTCAAACCGTTTTCGTAGTTTTGAGAATTGTTCGGGCGAGTAATGACACGCTTTTGCGGCAATTTTATTGGTAAGTTTCTTTTCCTTGACCAGTTTATAATATTTTTTGAATTCGTCTATGCTACACTTCATACATTTTATATAGTCGGCAGTTCGTATTTTTAACTTGAATGTAAAATTTTACTTAAAAACATATTAAGTTAGAAACTTTTTTTTTAAAAAATTCTAAAAAACTATTGACACATTTTTTTGCGAAAGGAAATTCGAATCTATTTTATCGCGATGTACAAATAGCAATGCGCTTTGCCGTCTTTCGTGTACGCGGCAGGAACGGTGCTTTCGTAGTCAACGGAAAAAGCGCGTTTCATTTCGCCGCTTGCCGCAAGTCGCAAAACTTTCGACCACGCCTTGTTCGCGCATTCAGAAATTGTTTCGCCGCTTTCGTCTATCTTGACATACTTGCCTTGCGCGACCAACTCTTCCATTTTCGCGAAGAAGTCGGCGGTGACGCTCATAACAGACAAGTCATATTTTCCTTTTTCGTCGTTTTCATAATTGCTGTATGAAGATATTGGCGAAAGCCCTTTTACGGGTGCGCCGTTTTCCATAAATTCAAGCGGAACTTTTCCCTGCATGATGTCCGCCCAAAGCTCGTTGATTTTCGCCATTCCGCTCTCGGAATTGTCCGTGCGTATCGTGACGCTTTTAAATGTGTAAGCCATGTTATCTCCTTAGTTGAATATAATTGTATTTAGAATAATTCTAATATTATAGTAATATAGTATTGAACTACTTTATATATAGAGTAGTTCACAAGCGAATGCTTTTTCGCCACACAAAAATTCCGATGCCAGTCATAGCGGCAAACATCGTCAGCGCAATGACGAACGACGTTCTGTTCCGCAACTGCGCGCCCGCGTCCGAATTGACCAGAACGTCCCAACACGCGCCGACTCCCCAAAAGCACGGGAACAGAGCGAAAATGCTGCGCGTGAAATAAAACGCCGCGACATACATCACGCCGACGAAAAAGAGTTTTGCGAATTCCGGCTGAAAGCCCGCGTGATGCAAACTGTAAAAAGCGGCGGTGAGGAAAATCGCCGGCACAATCCCGAACGCCCGCTCAAGCTCGTAGCGCAGAAATCCGTAGATGAAAACCATCTCGAAAATCCCCGCGGCAAAAATATACGTCATCGCATAAAACGAGCCTTGCGTAAAAACGATTGCTTCCGTGTTCTTGCCCACGAAAATCGCAAGCAAAGCTCCGCCCGCGCCCACGTTGATCGCAAGGGTCGCGGCAAGCCTTTTCTTGTGCAGCCCAAGAACCGCCGGGCTTTGTTTTTTTACGACGACGATATAATACAGCGGCGTGAAAAATCCCAAAAGCACAATCATGAGCGCGTCTCTCAAAATGACGTTTGCGATTTCGCTTTTGAACCAATTCATCGCCACGCTCAGCAGAATCATAAGCAGCCCACACGCCAGCGCGAACAGCGTCTCCTTGTCAACGCTGAAATGAAGCCATTTGTTTTTCACTTTTTCTCCTCGAACGTCAAAAGCAAATTTTTTGTTCCTGATATTTCAGCGTTTACGATGTCAATCATTCGCTTTACGTTTTCCGCGTGCGAAGCGGGAACTTCGCGCCTCCATGCTTCGGTGACTTGCTTTTTGATTCCCTTGCGATACGATTGCAGAAAATCCAGCCGCTTTTTCAAAAGTTCCTTTTTTTCTTCCGTTTCCAAAATGTCCATGACAAAAGCTGCAATCGTAAAAATGTTCGTGTCATAATTGAATTGAAGAACGGCTTCCCTGACGGCATCTTTCAGCTCGGACTTTCCTTTTTCGGCCAAAGAATAAATCGTCCGATCCGGCATGTTCCCGACTTTTTCCGCAGTTCCTTTTATCAATCCGCGTTTTTCCAAATTTTTCAACGTCGCATAGACCGTCGAGTCCGCAATGTTGAACCACCATTTGACATTCATGTAAGCCAAAAGTTTTGTTATTTCATAGGCATTCATCGGCTTTTCATAAATGATTCCCAAAAGCAGCATCGCAGGTTTTGACAGCATTTTTTATTCTCCCCGTTACTTTATATGCATAGTACTCCATATATAAAGTACTTGATAAATATAGTATATCCGTCAGAAATTGTCAAGTCTTGCATCACCCTGTCTATCGCTGCGTGGTTTATTTTTTTCGGTTTTTCCTGTAAAATATTCAATATGAATATTGCAAAACTTATCTGTGCCGCCGTGCTTGCCATGGCGTTTTTGGGGTGCAAGGCGGCGCGCACGGGAGCGGAACAGTCTCCTGCCGAAGCCGTGGAACAATCCAGGGAGCAGAACCTGCCGAAAAAGAAATGGCTTTATTCCGATGCGGAACTCGACGAGTTTTTGAAGCGGAATGAAGTGTCTGACCGAAATCCTGTCGCGTATTATCATGCGGGGAATCGGTACGCAGACAAAGGAGAATATCAGGAGGCGGCAAAACTGTATGCGCTTGCGGTGGAGGGGGTTCAGTCGAGGTCGTATGAATATCGCAAAGATGGCATTGATTGGTATTGGAAAGAGGAAGAATCATATCCCGGGACGCTCGACGAGAACGGCGAATGCAAGGAATTTTATTATTCCATTTACAATCTTTCCTGCTGCATGAGCCTCCTGGGATTTCTGGAACTTTCGGAAGCGTATCTGTACAACGCAATCATCGCGGGCTACCCGCACTTGAATCACCTGCTTTCAGATCCCGACCTCGCGAACTTATACAGCGGGCCGAACGGGGAAGCGGTGAAAGCGCGCGCGAAGGAACTCTTTGCCTGCGGCAACAGCGCGGATTTTTTGCGCGGGAAAAAAGTGCCGCAGCTTTCTATGGACATAGCGTGGTATTTTAACTTTGACAAAAACGGAAAAGATGTTTTCTGCTATTCATATTATGATGGCGAAGATCCGTGGAATTCTGAGCGTCCATGGGTGATGAAGGGAACGTACACCGTAAAGAATTTCCATGTCCTCATTCACTTTGATTCCGTATGGGAAAGAGAGCCGGTCGGATATAAGATGTGGCCTGGCCATGGCATAGACCCCATTGATGGCCCATACGATACCTATTGGCTTCCTGTCATCACCTCCAAACCATATCAATACAATTTGTATATGCTTTCTTCTGCCGGCGCATTCGGAGATTTGCGTTGCTGGGAAGATTTTTCGTTGGACGAAAAAGACGATTTGGTTCGCGGAACGTTTTTGAAAAGCGCTTCGCGCCCGGAAAACAAAGACTGCTATTTCCTGCGCAGCTCCTGCGTCAACCTTCTTGATAAAGTCTTCAGGGAAGCCGAAGCGGTGAAATGGTCGCCCGAAGACTCCGAGAAAAACCGGGAGCTGAACGGGCTGAATGAGACTCGCAGGAGTAAGCAGGCGGCCACCGCGCTGATCGAGCTTTCCGAAGAAGAGATTGACGCGAACGCACGGCGGCGGCTTGCGCGTTACCGCGCATTTGCCGATCCGATTATCCAGGGCTACAAGGAAAAAGGAAAGACGCTCACGCTCGATGCGGCGACGTTCGCGGATTCCGGAGAACATGATGATTTGCCGCAGGAGACGGAATTCTGCTATGTCATCGTCAAAGGGACGGTGGAAAATTCCGCTGCGTTTGAAAGCATCTGCAAGGCGGCGGAAAAACGGTTTGCCGCCGGTTTTTTCCTTGACTTTACGGACTGCGAAAGCGGCGACGGCGAATGTGATTTTTCTCATTTCAATGTAACGGGAATAAAAGGAATCATCTTCCCGAAAAACCTGACAAAGGCTTCTGTATATTGTTGGGATGACTATGATGGTTCTAGTCTTGAAATCATAGAATTCCAAGATCCTGAAATGCCATTGACGGAACCCGTGAAAATATACGGCGGCGGCAGCTATAATTTTTTTGAAAACAATTCGCTCAGGGCAGTTCGCCTGCCGGAAGGTCTTAAAACGATTGACCGCTTTATGTTTATGAGATGCGTTGCGCTTGAACAAGTGTACGCGCCGAAAACCCTTGAGCAGATAGAGTACCTTGCATTTGAAGGATGCAACAGGCTCACCTTTGAGATTCCGGAACATGTCCGTTATGTGCGGGAGCGAGTGTTCGGCCCTCAAACACAACTATACATTCCCGCATACCGCCATCACCCCGAAAACTTCGACTGGTATTACAGCTGCTTTGATTACACGGGCGAAAATGTTCATTGGGGAAAGTGTGCGGAGTGATTTTTTTGGGGAAGGATTTGGGAGGGGAAAAAATTTCAGGAGGTTGCGAATGTTTCGCGCGTTTCAACAAAAGGCTCGGTTCTGCACGAATCTGTGCGAGGAAGATGTGCTTCGTTTGCGGCAGTCCGCGGGGCTGCTTGAGGACGAAACAGTCTGCCTGCTGATTTGTGCGGAGGGTTTCATGCCCCGACGCTTGCGTCGTAATAAAGGGGATGAAACCCGAGTGCAATTACCTTATGAGAACAACATACCTCGATGCTTGCGTCGAGGTATGTTGATTGACGATTCGCTGTTCGGGAATCGGGCGAAGAACGTCATTCTTACGGACAGGCGCATTTTGTGGCAGGAAAAGCGGCGCGCGCCGTATCGCTCGGTTTCGCTTTCCGCGCTGAAAGGCGCGTCGGTGTTTGCCGGGCAGCGCGGCTCTGCTTCCGTCATTACGATTTTGAACGGCAGTGAGTGCGTATCACTTATTTTCAAAAATGTCCGCGAGTGCGAGCCGCTTCGGATTATTTTCCACGATTATCTTTCCCGCTATTGCGAGGGCTACAATCCGCTTGACGAGGAAAATGCGCGCCGCTACGAAAAGGAGTTTCTTCTGCCGCAAAGAAAGCGCGATTTGATTTCTGCCGTTCTTGCGGCGGCGGGCGGCGTATTTTTTCTTTTGTTTGCGCTGATTCAACAACGTGCGGTATTTTCGCGCCTACTCAAATCGCTGAAATGGAGTGTCTGCCACCGAATTGAAGGTAGCATGGTCGCGCTTTCGCTTATTTGCTGGGCGGCTAATATCATTCTTCCCGCTTCCAAATCGAAAATACTGAAGTCGGCTTTGCTGTTTATGTCCACGATTTATTTTATTATTTTGTTTGTCTCGCCGTCTTTTTCTTGGTGGGATTACGCAATCGGTTCTTTTTTTGCGGTGGTATTTCTGCTCGCAGACCGATTCGACGATGTTCGCCTTGAACTGGTGGTGATCGGATTCACGGTAGTCCTTGCGCTCTTTTTTGCCTCGTTGCTGATTATTCGTGCATAGGATTTTTTGCGGGAAGTGCGTTGTCTCATCTTGCATTCCTTGTAGAAATCGTGTATTATTTATTGTGAAATCAGTGTAAAAGAGGTGGAAATTATGGCAAATTTGACAATCAGCATCGACGATGCGGACAAGCAATGCATCGCGGAATTTTGCAACCAAGTCGGCATGACGGTTTCCGGGCTGTATAACGTCTTCACAAAGCAGGTTCTCCGCGAGGGACGCATTCCCTTTGAAATCGCCGTTGACCGCCCGAACCGCGCGACCGTCAGGGCGTTGCAGGAAGGCGACCGCATCGCCAACGACCCGAACGCAAAGGGGTATACGAACGTAAAAGATTTGATGGAGGCGCTCGCAAAATGATGCAGTTTTCGTCCGAAAAGATAAAGTATACCGCAAAGTTCACGTCAAGAATGAAAAAAGATCTTGAGAAGATTCGGCGGCGCGGGTACGATATTGCGGAATTCGCCCGTGTCAAAAAATGTAACAAACTGCTTTTTCTCTGCCTGCTGCTTGCAAGCCGCATGATTTTCGCGGAGAATAATTTGCGGTCGCTTTTTGACTTCAAGGAATATCCTTCAAAGGAAATCGCGATTACAGACCGCGGCACATTTGAAAGCCAGTACATAAAAGATACTGATTATTCTGTGTGCTGGGGTTTTTCGGTCGAAGGGCTGAAAGGCATTGATAGATTTCTGTATTACCCTTCGGAGTGCAATAAAGTCAACAAGTTCACCACGGGAAAGATTGAAATCAACAATCAGGAATTTGCTTTCAAGTTCTTTAACTGGGAGTTCTTAGTGCCATTCTTGACGTTGCGCTCCGTGCATTTTGAGGGCAGGACTTTCCTGCTGCTTCTTGGCGGCTTCAGCAAATACTATGACAAGGTATGCTTCATGTTCGACATAACGAATCCCGACCGCATTGTTTTTTATCCGCCCGAAAATCGATTTGTGGAAGCGGATTTACGCGACGCGTTTTTCGGCTTGTATCAAAACAAGTTTTGCTTTTTCTTTTCAGAACAGAGGTTCGACTGGAACGGGCAATACCGGCTGAGTCCGTATGTTGCCGAAGGCGGCTCGCTGAAAGCGCTGCGCGACAAAAACGGAAATCCGTATTTCGTTGACTATGCATATACCGAAAGGTATATGCAGGGATTCATAATTGAGGAAAAGAACATTCCGAAGTGAAAACAATTCGGAGAAAATGCAGATGAATTTTTTTAAGTGCGGATTTTTAATTCTTTTGCTGCCCTTTTTGGCGATGTCGTGTCGGCGCGGAACAAGCGAGCTTCTTGAAGCCTCGCGCGGTCGCTCGCATGGAGAGATGCTCCGCTATCTTTATGAGAATGTGAACAGAAAAGATTTGTTTCCCAATCTGTGCTATATGGAGGGGGACGAGCGTATTTCGGTCGTCTGCGTTCTGTGCAGGAACAATTCTATCATGGCTTTTGAATATCGGGAAGACGAACTGCTCAAGCATTCGCGGTCAAAAAGCGCGAAGATAAAGAAGAAGGACATCGCCTTGCCGTTCCGCCGGT
This sequence comes from uncultured Treponema sp., assembly GCA_947174385.1. Taxonomy (GTDB): domain Bacteria; phylum Spirochaetota; class Spirochaetia; order Treponematales; family Treponemataceae; genus Treponema_D. Next base: position 6,968 of record CAMWIU010000034.1, on the reverse strand, counting down.
TTTGTGAAAAATACGGGCCTGCGGCTTATTCGTATTCCGAGGACGGAACAGAAGTTCGCGTCTATATGAAAAAATACGCGAGCCTCGTTTTTCCGCCGCTCCGTATTGACGCGGGGATAAGCCGCCAGCTTACGGAAGTTTCGGTAAAAGACGGAATCATTGTCGATATAAAAGAAGTTTGCGTCGTCAATCCTTGACAAGGTGGAGAAAAATGCAGATGAATTTTTTTAAGCGCGGATTTTTGGCGCAAACTTTAATCGCCGTTTTTATCTTGATGCCTTCCAATCTCTTTTCAAATGAACTTTACAATGACGGAACATGTTCGTTGTCCATTGAAGAAATTTCAGAAAGTTGTTTTAAGATTTCGTGTTGCCATGAAAATGAGAAAATAGAATTCCGCGAAACGAGTCCTGCAAAATATAGGTTTCATTGGGTTTTCGAAGATCTCGCAAGGCTTGATTTTGGCAGCCCGTTCGCTCCCGATATGCGCTCGTATTTTTTTTCAAGGAAACTCAAAAAGATTTCAAGAAGAAAAGATTTTGCGACAAACGTTTTGGATTTGAAAAATCTTAACGTTCTGTGCGCCGACATAGAAGTTGCGGTGGAAGGCATTTTTTCGGATTATAAAAAAACGGTGAATTTGCCGGCGGACATTTTTCCGTGTGCGTGCAAGTTTTTCGCAATTGACGAGAAAACTAGCCTTGACGACAATAATTTGAAACTGTTTTATCTTGCCGATGACGAGTCGGTAAAATGTGTGAATATAAAAATCGAATGAAAACTTGTTGCGCAGGTTTTGCTCTATAATTTTTGGCGATAAGGAAAAGCAAAGTTTAGAATTTGTTCGTTCATTGCGTCATTGTCACGGAATCGCACCGTTTAGAAGGCGGTATGCATAATACGGAATATTGCAGAAGAGCACAACGAGACCCACCGTTTCAGCAACGCGAATCCTGCACTTTTCCGCCACAAGAATCAAAACCGTGGCTATGCACAAAGGCAGTGCCATTGCGTTGTAATGCACATATCCCTGCCAGTCGAGCGCAACCAGGCGGATCATCGCTCGCGTCACGCCACAGGTCGGGCAGGGAAAGCGGAATACTGCGCGGAACAGGCAGGTCATAAGAACGACCTGCCCATGGCATTATGCTTCATCGTTTCCAAAAACTACAGGACCTGCATGATTTTGTTGTAGTTCAGCTCTTTCGTCTTTTTTGAAATCGTGAAGATATCGATGAGCCAAAGAATTCCGCACAATCCCATTGTAAGCAGTTTCAGAATCCCCATTCCTGTGTTGCCGAGCATAAACCGGTCAACGCCCAGTTCGCCGAGGAAAATGCTGATAAGCAGCATCGTCGTCGGATTTTTGAGTTCCACAGACGAAATCACCACATAGCGCGAGTCGTCAGCCTGAGACATTTTTTCGCGAATAAACACAATTTTGTCATTCGGAAAGCACTTTGCGTTGTTTACAAAGTACGAATCAAGTTTGTTTGCGTCCATCAAGGAGCCTCCTAATATAGTGCTGCGCCCAAGTCAATTGCATCATAGACGCGAAACAAGCGCAGCGAACATTCGCACATTTGTGCTAATGTTATTTCATTATACGCACGATTAGCATAAATGTCAAGTGGCGGTGGTGTATTCGTGCTATTTTTAAAGCAGTATATGTTGGACTTTTGGCTACGAGTAAAGGATAAACTTGATTATCAAGACACCACGCAAAAAGAACTGGCGCAAAAAATTGGCGAGACATACAACACATTGCAGTCGTGGATAAACAGGAACAGGCTGCCGAATGCCGAGCAGTCCGTGAAAATCGCCGCCGCGCTAGGCACATCCGTGGAATTCCTTGTGACAGGCAAAAGCACCCACCCCGCGCCGAGTCATGCAAAGACGGTCGAGCTGCTAAAAGAGGCGATAGGCCGGCTAGAGCGTAACGGATAGCGAGCTCTGCCATAGTGCCAGCGTCGGAAGGCGCAAGCACAATCTTATGAGCAACGCTGGGCTGAAATGCCGTGCCAACTTCTGCGACAATTTTAAACGCTATTGAATTTTTTTTCGAAAAGATGTATCATCAGCAAAATGCGGCAAGCAATTTGTTTTGCCTGAAATTGAAATTTGCGATGCGAATCAGTCGTCAATTTCATTTTTTATGGAGGAATTATGTTCAAGTTGAAGGGCACTTTTACGGCGTTGATTACACCGATGAAACAAAACGGCGATGTGGATTTTGAAGGATTCCGCGAGCACATAAAAAATCAATTCAAGGCAGGAATAGACGGACTTGTTCCGCTTGGCACGACGAGCGAAACTCCGACGCTCGACGAAGAAGAAGAGCGCAAAATGCTCGAAATAATTTTTGCGGAACGCGACGCTCACAAAAATGCGAGCGGCAATTATGTTCCAATCGTGGTCGGCGCTGGAAGCAACAATACTCGCGACGCAGTTCGCTATGCTCAGAGGGCAAAGGAGGCGGGCGCAGACGCGATTTTGGTCGTGACGCCTTATTACAATAAACCTTCGCAGGCGGGAATTTTAAAACACTTTGAGGCTGTGTGCGCCGTGGGCGTTCCGGTTATCGTGTACAATATTCAGGGACGCACTGGAGTGAACATCGCCACGGAAACTTTGGAAAAAATCGCGGAACTGCCGAACGTGATCGGCGTGAAAGAAGCGAGCGGAAACGTCCAGCAAATGATGGACGTGATTGCGAAAATCAAATTGCGCAAACCTGAATTTTCCGTGATGAGCGGCGACGATTCACTCACGCTTCCTTTGCTCGCGCTGGGAGGAGACGGCATTATTTCGGTCGTTTCAAATCTCGCTCCCGAGCAAATGAAAGCGATGGTGGATTCCGCCCTGCGCGGAGATTTTTCTGCGGCGAAGGAAATGCACTACAAACTTTTGCCGACATTCCGCGCGTCAATGATTGAAGGAAATCCTTCCTCGATAAAATGCGCGATGAATTTGAAAGGACTTCCGGCAGGAACTGTGCGCGCGCCACTTTCGGAAGTGAGCGAGGGCGGAAAGCAATTCATCAAAGCCGCGTTGCAGGAAAGCGGAATTTAAATCGGGGGAAAAAAATGTCTGAAAGAATACCAGTTGGAGTTTTGGGCGCGACGGGAATGGTCGGGCAGCGATACATAAAGTTGTTGGAAAATCATCCGTGGTTTCGCGTAACTTATGTGGCGGCAAGTCCGCGCTCTGCGGGCAAACTTTACCGCGACGCGGTTTCGTCGCGCTGGCTCATTGGCGAAAACATTCCCAATGATGTGGCGGATCTCATCGTGCAGGACGCGAACGACGCTTCGCTTGCTTTGGGAAAATGCCGCTTCGTTTTTTCCGCGCTGGAAATGGGAAAAGATGAAATCAAGGCTCTCGAAGAACGCTACGCCGCAGAAGGAATTCCTGTCGTTTCGAACGCAAGCGCGAATCGCTGGACGGACGATGTTCCGATGCTCGTGCCTGAAATCAATTTTGATCATCTCGACATCATCGCCTCGCAAAAAAAGTCGCGTGGCTGGGACAAGGGCTTTATCGCGGTGAAGCCGAATTGTTCCCTGCAAACTTACATGATGCCGCTTCACGCGCTCATTCGCGCAGGCTTTCCTGTGCGCCGAATGATTGTAACGACTCTTCAGGCGGTTTCGGGCGCGGGCTATCCTGGCGTTTCAAGTTTCGACATGATTGACAACATCGTGCCTTACATCGGCGGCGAGGAAGAAAAGACCGAGCGCGAGTGCCTCAAGATTTTGGGCGAAGTGCGCGATGGAAAAATCGTGAACGCATCGCTTCCGATTGTTTCTTCAACGTGTACGCGCGTTCCTGTGGTGGACGGGCACACGGCGAGCGTTTCGCTTGAATTTGATTTGCCCGAAGAAAAAAAGCCGACGCTCGAGCAAATCGAAAAAGTTTGGAACGAATACATTTCCATTCCGCAGGAATTGAAATTGCCGAGTGCGCCTGAACATCCGATTGTGATTCGACACGAAGAAAATCGCCCGCAACCTCGGCGCGACCGAGAAACCGAAGGCGGAATGGCGTGCGTCATCGGGCGGCTTAGAAAATGCAATGTGTTCGACGTGAAGTTCATCGCACTCAGCCACAACACAAAGCGCGGCGCGGCTTTGGGCGGAATCCTCAACGCGGAACTTTTGAAGGCGAAAGGATTTTTTGACTAGTAGAATTTTTTGATCGAATGTCAAGTTCTTGTGGCAAGGATTGTAGGGGCTGGCGAAGCCAGTTCCGAAGAACGCACGAAGTGCGTTCTTCGGAATGAAACGGCAGTGCAACCCCGAAAAGCCTGTTTGTTGCGAAGTGAAACGGAGCAACAAGCCGCCCAAAAAACTGACTGAGCTCGACTAGAAAGAAATGTTTTGCCAGTTGAAAAACGCAAAAATGAGGCTTGAGTTTTGAAAGTTGGAATCAAAAACACGGTTGATTTAACGGAAGGCTCAATACCGAAAAAACTTTTTCTGTTTGCGTTGCCGCTTGTCTTTGGCAATTTGTTGCAGCAATTTTACAATATAGTCGATACGATTGTCGTGGGCAAATATCTTGGAGAAAATGCGCTTGCCGCAGTCGGCTCGGCTTACACGATAATGATTTTGCTCACGTCGATTATCATCGGACTTTGCATGGGCGCGAGCGTCTGTTTTTCCATGCGCTTTGGGCAAAAGGATTTTGCCGGAATAAGGCAGTCTTTCTTTATTTCTTTCATAGGAATTTTAATTATTGCGGTAATATTGAATGCGCTTGCTTATGCTTTGTTGGACGTTTTGACGAGCGCGATGAATATTCCCGAAGAAATTCGGGCGATGTTCAGGCAATATATGCTCGTAATTTTTTCAGGCATTTTCGCAGTTTTCCTCTATAATATTTTTTCAAACCTTTTGCGCTCCGTCGGAAACTCCGTAATTCCCTTGGCGTTTCTCGCCGTTTCCGCAATAACGAACGTAGTCCTCGATTTGGTTTTTATTGTCCGCTGCAAATGGGGAGTAGTGGGCGCGGCTACGGCGACGGTGATAGCTCAGTACATTTCGGGCATAGGAATAACAATTTACTATTTCATTTTCGGTGGAAGTCTTCGCGTAAGGAAATTCGACCTGAAATGGGATAGATACATTTTCAAAGAAATATCGCGTCTTTCTTCAATGACTTGTGTTCAGCAGTCGATTATGAACTTCGGCATTTTGATGGTGCAAGGTTTGGTGAATAGTTTTGGCACGGCGGTAATGGCGGCGTTTGCCGCAGGCGTAAAAATAGATACCCTCGCATATTCGCCCGTTCAGGATTTCGGGAACGCATTTTCTTCTTTCGTCGCACAAAACTACGGCGCACAAAAAAAGGAGCGGGTAAGGAAAGGCGTTAGGACGGCGGTGCTAATGATTGTTTGCTTTTGCGCTGTGATTAGCGTTGTAGTTTGCTTGTTTGCAAATCAGTTAATGAAAATATTTATTGATGCGGAAAATGTCATGGTAATTGCAATCGGCGTAAAATATTTGCGCATCGAAGGCGCGTGTTATGTCGGAATAGGATTGCTTTTTATGCTGTACGGATATTTTCGCGCAATTAACAAACCTGCTATGTCGATTGTTCTCACGATTATTTCGCTCGGCGTTCGCGTGACACTTTCATATATTTTGGTTTGTTGCACGAATATCGGCGAGATAAGTATTTGGATGGCTATTCCTATAGGCTGGCTGCTCGCTGATGTTACGGGAATAGTATACGGATTTGTTTTAAACAAAAAAGAAGCTTTCGCGAATAACAGGATTTGAACTCGAGCCGTTACTTTCTATTGCTTCCGTTCCGCCGCAAGCGCGGCGCAGTGTTTATAACAAGTAGATTAAGTTTTACTTTTTGTAGTCATTTTGTTTGTAGTAGCAGTTCTCTTTGTAATGGGTTTTTACGAAATCGAGTATCCACAACTTTCAGACATGTCTACCCATTTTTCAATGTCTATGAGCAATAGACGTTTTATAGAGTAGTTGTTTAAAAAGTTGCCGACATTATCATGGTATTTTGCAGAGGTTACGTAAATGCCTTTATATACATTTGTTTGTACTGCCAAAACGCCGGCAAAACCGTGTATTTCCTTTAACGGTTCATATTTGTTGGAATTTTTGCGGTGTTTAACTTGCACTATTATTTCGTCATTATCCAGAAAATCATCGGGCAATGTAATAACTCCGTCAATGCCGTCATCGTCAGGACCGCCTGTAATGACACTAGTTGCTTTTTCAAATAAGCGGTGAGCATTTCAATAGTTTTAGTTTCAAATTCTTCGTCGCTCATTGTCGCAATTTCTTGTTTTATCATCTCGTGGCGGTTAACGGGTTTAAAGCCGAGTTTTTCGTTGTTACAAGGAATAACACCATCTTCAATAAGGTTTTTAAGTACATTACCTATATCGCCTCTTATTGCATTTTTTTCGTCATTATTAATCTTCTTCTTTTGGTGTTTTTTAGTGTATTCGGCGAAAACTGTGTTCAAAAGTTTATCTTTTTCGTATGTGTTTTTGGCAGTTACGAAGCGTAATATATTTTCAATTTCTATTTTCCTGTTTGCCGCATTGGATTCCACCTCTGCCGAATATTGTAAAGATCCAGTGTCTGATTCGGTGATAATTTCCGTACGTATATATTGTTGCAACAGTCTTCCTAAAAGGCATTTAAGTTTATTTAGTTCACTGCCGGGGAGTTCTTCTCCTGTTAAAGGTATGCCTAGATGCTTCACACATTTACGGATGAAATCTTTTCTAGCAATAGATGTATTGCATTCTTTGATTGTTTCAAGTATTGCTTCTTTTGCTTTGCTTTCCGAAATTCTCATTAATTTTCTCCTAAAATAATCTGTTATTTTAATTGTAGCATAAAATTTGTATTATGTGGAAATGTAATTATAAAATAAAGGCTCTTGACTAGATAAAAAACAAAAATTCCCTAGTCAAAATAAGCCTTACT
>CAMWIU010000033.1 GCA_947174385.1 uncultured Treponema sp. | reverse complement strand
AATTTACTCGCGACGGCAAACCGAATCATAATGAGCGCGCGCAAAGAAATTTTGATGAATTCCTCGATGCCGCTTGAGTCGCTTTACGCCTCGCTCAAAGAGGCCGCCCGCCAAAAGGTGCGCATAATTTTGTTCAGCTGGCAAAAGATTGACACGCTCGATTTGCCGATAGAATTTTATTCTAATTTCGACGGCGCAAATTATTGCAGCGAGGAGCGGCTGTTTTTGGTCGCGGATTTGAAGCGATGCGTAATCGGAAGCAACGACACTTCGGCTTTCATTCCGCACAAAAATACTTCGAAAAAACTTCCGGCTGGCGAAAAAGATTTTTTGGGAATGACAAGCACAAATCGCCTTTTGGTGAACATGGTGACCGAGCACATTCACTTTGACATTTATCTTCACAAACTCAAGCGCAAAAGACGGCTCATATTCACGGACGACATTCAACTTCATTCGCTGATGGAACGCGGAATATAATTTCTAAATGCATCACGCGAAAAAGCAGCGCACTTTTTGCCCTGCCCCCGCATCGTGAAATTGCGGCATTTCGGAAAAGCACTCTTTCTGCGCCACGGGACATCTGTGCGCGAACGGGCAGGAATTTTCTTTTTGCAAAGTCGTCTTCACTTCAAGCGAAGATTTTTCTTTTTTGCTTTCCGTCATCGCGCCTTCAAAAAGCAATTTCGTGTACGGATGCTTTGCCGTCTTGAACAAATCTTGCGCGAGCGCTTGCTCCACGATCACGCCTCGATACATTACGGCGATTGTGTCGCAAAACCAACATGCGACTTTCAAATCATGCGTGATGAAAACGAAGCTCAAATTTTTCTTTTGACGCAAATCGCAAAGCAGTTTCAAAATTTGTCCTTGAATCGAAACGTCGAGCGCGCTCACAACTTCGTCGCAAATCAAAACTTCGGGACTCATAATTAGCCCGCGCGCAATCGAAATGCGCTGGCGTTGACCGCCCGAAAATTCCGAAGGATGCCTGTACAAATCATTTTCGGAAAGCCCTACTTCTTGAATCGTTTTTGAAGCGAGCGCGAAAATTTCATCCTTGGATTTTTTTGCGAATCTAAAAGCATCCGTCAAAATAGAAAGCACACTCATGCGCGGATTGAGCGAACGCGATGGATCTTGGAAAATATATTTTACCTTTTGCCTGTATTCTGCAAGACGCGCCTTTGAAAATGTTCCGACTTCCTCGCCAAGAATTTTTCCGCCGTCATCACGCGCGGCATTTTCGTTTTTGCCGCCGAAATAAAAAATTTTTCCGCTTGTGGCTTCATACATTCTCACGAGCAAGCGCGCTGTGGTGGTTTTTCCGCAGCCCGATTCGCCCACCAAGCCTAAAGTTTCGCCGCGAGCCAAGTCGAACGAAACGTCGTTCACGGCGTAGACATTTTGATTTTTTTTCGCGAAAAATCCCGCTTCAAGCGAAAAAGTTTTGTAAAGATTTTGCGCGGAAAGAATTGTATTTTCGGACATGGCATTTCCTCTATATAAAAATTTAATTGCGAAACTCCGTTTCAATTTTTCGAAAAATTATTTTCGATATGGCACGAATAATTTTCCTTGTCGCATTCGGCCTTCGCGAAAGAACATCGAGGAGCAAATGGACAGCCCGGAGGCGGATTTTTTGGATCGACAACTTTTCCCGAAATTGAAGCGAGCGCGGAATTTTTGTAATGCTGGCCGAATTTCGGAGAAGCCGCGAGCAAAGCCTGCGTGTATGGATTTTTTGGCGCGTCGCCGATTTCCTTCGCGATTCCGCTTTCCATGATTTTTCCTCCGTACATCACGATGATTCTGTCGGAAATTGCGAGCACCAAATCGATGTCGTGCGAAATAAAAATTATCGAAAGATTTCGCTTTTTGCGCAAATCCAAAAGCAGCGCGACAATCTGCGCTTGAATCGTAACATCGAGCGCGGTGGTCGGCTCGTCGGCAATCAAAAGTTCGCAGCCCTGCGCGAGCGCAAGCGCGATTCCAATTCGCTGCAATTGCCCGCCCGAAAATTGGTGCGGATAATTTTGCAGGCGGCTTTGCGGATCGGGCAATCCGACTTCGCCCAAAATCTTCACCGCACGTTCGTCCGAATCGGCGCGGGAAATTTTCGGCTCGAGATTCCTGTAAAGCTCGAAAAAAAGATTTCCGATATTTTGAAGCGGATCGAACGAACGCCCCGGCTCCTGCAAAATCAGCGCGATTCGCCTTCCGCGATAAGGGCGCAATTCGTTTTGCGAAAGCGATGTGAGTTCTGTGCCGTCAAAAAATATTTTTCCGCGCAGAGCGGCGTTCGCAGGAAGCAATCCCGGAATCGCCGTCGTGCTCACCGATTTTCCGCTGCCTGATTCTCCGACGATTCCCAAAATCTCGCCGCGCTTCACTTGATATGAAATGCCGCGCACCGCGTGAATCATCGAAAGTTTGGAATCTTGCGCTGGCGAAAAACTTTCAAAATCCACAAAAAGATTTTTTATTTCAAGAAGCGCGTCGCTTTTTTCTTCGCCCGAAAAATCTTTCGAAGACGATTTTTCTGCATACCCATACCCCGTAGGGGTATCGCACTGAATTTCCACCGCATCGATTTTTTCTGATTTTGCAGGCTTGCGCTTTTTTTTCCAAGTTTTGAAAATCGCATGATATGGGTCGAAATAATCGCGCAAGGCATCGCCGAAAAAATTGAACGCGAGCGTGACGCAAAGCAAAAGCCACACTGGATTCAAAAGCCAAGGATAACGGCGCAAATTGCTCAATGTGGAAATCTCGCGGTTGATCATCGAGCCCCAGCTCACGGAAGGGTCTGCGATTCCCAATCCCAAATATGAAAGGGTCGTCTCGCTCATAATAAAGCCCGGAATCGAAAGCGCGGTGCTCACGATGAGAAGACTTGAAATCTGCGGAATGATGTATTTGAAAACAATCACGATTGAAGGAATGCCTTCGAGCGAAGCGTTCAAAACAAATTCCTCGCGCTTTATCGAATGAACCATTCCGCGAATTGTGCGCGCGCTTCCCGGCCATCCGACCAACGAAAGAATGAGAGTGATTATCATGTACGCGCTTCCGCTGTCCAACTTCGAATTCAAAAGGGAGCGCAAAAACAAAATCAAATACAGCGAAGGAATCAGCATGAAAAATTCCGCAAAGCGCATTATCGCCCAGTCCGCGTTTCCGCCATAGTAGCCCGCGAAGCCGCCGAAAATTATCGCAAGCACAAGCGAAATCGCGCTCGCCACAAATCCAATCGTAAGCGAAATGCGGCTTCCGTAAACCATGCGGCTGAACACGTCGCGTCCCAAATTGTCCGCGCCAAAAAGATATGCGGGATAGGCTTCGCCTTTTTCAGAAACCGTTCCGAACAGATGACGTTCGCACGGAATGATTCCCAAAATTTTGTACGGCGCACCTTTTACGAAAAAGCGCACTTTGTGCCGTTCGCCCTGAATGTATGCGTACTTCCAATTTATCGTGCTGATTGTGGCGGCTTCTTTCGCGACGATTCCTTCGCGCGTGATTTTCACATTGGCGGGATGAAACGTATTGTTTTCGAAAGTCTGCGTGGCAGGATAAGGCGCGATGAATTCCGCGAAAATCATTATCAAGTAGAGGAACGCCAAAATCAAGATTCCCGCAAAAGCGAGCGGCCGAGTTTTAAGATAGCGAAAGAATTTTTTCATTGTATCGCACCCCGGAAAACATGGCGAACAATTTTCCGCGATTGTTTGTTTTGGAAAAAACTAAAGAACTTTTCATTGCCGAACATGGAAACATCATAGCACATTTTTGAAAAATTTTCTAGACGCATTTTGTATTAACACAAATGAAATTGCGACCGCGGAGGATGTGCGTGATAATATAGAAAAATTCATAAAACTATGCTATAATAACAGTATGTCATTGGCATAGATACTGAAAAAGAAGAGTGACAAAATTATGGCAAAGAAAACTATTGAAAAGACATTGAACATCGACAACATTTTATTTAACTGTCGGGAAATTTTGCGTGCCGCGCGCAATTCCGGCTCTTTTTTTGAAAAGCGGGATATGATGCTTACGCTCGTGTTTTTGCGTTTTATTGGCGAAAAATACGAGGACGGAATTAAGAATCTTCGGCAGACTTTAATCGGGCAAGGACTTGACCCGGACGATGAAAATATCAGGACGGCTTTTTTTGATGACGATACTTTTGCAGACGGAACTTACAATCTGCCACCCGAAGCAAGATGGACGACAATCATCAACACACCTGCGCCGGGGCTGAATGTTGCGCTTGACACCGCTCTTCACAGCATTGCGACAGGCTCAAAAGATTTGAAAGGCTGTTTTATTGAAGGCACGTTTACCACCCGCAACCTTGCGCCGAATGACATAAAAAAACTTGTTGATGAAGTAAACAAAATCAGCCATAAAGCATTTGGAGAGGAAAAAGACCTTATCGGTCGCGTCTATGAATATTTCCTAAAAGAATTCGCAGTGAACGCAACGAAAGAAGAAGGAGAATTCTATACTCCGCACGATGTTGTGCAGCTGATCGCGACAATGATAGAGCCGTATGACGGCACGCTCTATGACCCCTGCTGCGGTTCGGGCGGTATGTTCATACAAAGCGCCGCTCTCGTAAAATCCAAACAGGGCGACATCAACAGAATCAATATTTACGGACAGGAAAAAGACGCGGCCACGTATCGCCTTGCAAAAATGAACCTTGCGCTTCGCGGCTTAAGCCACAATCTTGGCGAAACGAACGATTCTTCCTTTACGCATGATTTGCACAAGGGATTGTATTTCAACTACATTATGGCAAATCCGCCTTTTAATCTGAAAGGCTGGTATGATGACAATCTGAAGAACGACGCCCGTTGGTCGGACTATCAAGTGCCACCTGAAAGCAATGCAAACTACGCCTGGATTTTGCACATACTCTCCCACTTGAAAAAGGCTGACGGCGTTGCGGGCTTCCTGCTTGCGAACGGCGCATTGAACGACAGCGACACTTTGGAAATCCGCAAAAAGCTGATTCAGCATGACAAGGTTGAAGCCATCATCGTCCTGCCGCGAGAACTTTTCATTACTACCGACATCAGCGTTACCCTTTGGATTCTGAATCAGAACAAAAAGGGCGGCAACTATCATGGCAGAACATTGCGCAACCGTGAACATGAAATCCTTTTTATGGACTTGCGCCAGTGGACGGAAAATCCAGTCAAGGGCGAAAACAAAAAGAAATTCTGTTTGATTACGATGCAAATTGAACGGGCGGCAGACATTTACCACACATGGCAGAGCAAGGGAACAGACGGAAAAAAATACGAAGTTCCTGAACTTTATCGAAGCGTGGGAATTTCAGAAATTGAAATGAAAGGCTGGACGCTCACGCCGAGCAAATACATCGAGTTTATCGACCACGATTTGGAAATTGACTATGAAAAGGAAATGATACGCATTCAGGCAGAAATGAAGGAAATCATGAAAGCCGAAAAGAAATCCCAGCAGATGCTGGAAGACGCATTCAGGGGGATTGGTTATGGGATTGAGTAGGAACAACTCAATGAAAGATTCTGAAAGCCAAATGATTGAATATAAGCTCATTCTCAATGACCGTTTTGAACGGAGCGCAGTTGCCTTTTTGAATAGCAAGACAGGCGGTTCCCTTTATATTGGCGTAAATGACGCGGGGACTGTCATTGGCGTGAAAGATGCCGATGAAGTTCAACTCCAAATTGCGGACCGCCTTAAAAACAATATCTGTCCGCCTGTTTTGGGACTTTATGACATAATTCTTCAAGAAGAAAATGCGCTCACCTATATAAAAGTTAATTTTTCAAGCGGAAGCGAGAAGCCCTATTACATTAAAAAACACGGCATGACACCCGAAGGCTGTTTTATACGAGTGGGCAGTCAAACGCAAAGCCTTACCGTCCAAATGATAGAGAACCTTTTTGCTCGAAGAACACGGAACAATATCCGCGTAATAGAAGCCCCGCGCCAAGACCTAACCTTTAACCAGCTCAAAATTTATTACGAAGAACACAAAATGCCTCTTAACGATCATTTTGCGGCAAACCTTGAATTTTACACGCCTGAAAAGAAATACAACATTCTTGCCTATCTCTTTTCAGATGAAAACGGCATAAGCATAAAAGTCGCAAAGTATAAGGGAAAAGACAAAGTTGATTTGATTGAAAACGAAGAATACGGCTACTGCTCGCTTTTAAAAGCTACCGACCGTGTTTTGGACAAACTCCGCATAGAAGACCGCACATTTACCAAAATCACCTCCAAGTACAGGCAGGAAAATCCTCTGTATGACTATATTGCCACCCGCGAGGCAGTAATAAACGCATTTGTCCACAATGACTATACGGATTTGATGACGCCGGTTTTTGAACTTTTTAGCGACCGCCTGGAAATCACTTCATACGGCGGACTGATTGACGGAATGACAAAAGAAGAGCTTACGAGCGGAATTTCCCGCCCTCGTAACAGGGAAATCATGCGCATTTTCAAAGACATGGAACTTGTGGAGCAACTCGGCAGCGGAATGAACCGCATGCTTAAAGTATACACGCCCGATATTTTTAGAATCAGCCCTAATTTTTTTCATGTTGTGCTTTACTTTGACAAAAAAAATAGTGAGCCGGATGTTACAGAAACTGTTACAGAAACTGTTACAGAAACTGTTACAGAAAGGCAGAAGCAAATTCTTTCCCTCATAATAAAAGACAATAAAATAACCACAAGCGAACTTGCGGCAGAACTGGCAGTGACGCGTATGACGATAAGCAGGGAAATCAGCGCGTTGAAGTCTTTGAAAATCCTTGAGCGCATTGGCGGCGACAAGGGCGGGCACTGGAAAGTGATAAAATAAACAAAACAAGAGATGTTGAAAATGAATAAGACGTATAAACTTGGCGAATTGATTGAACGTTCTACAATAAACAATAAAGACTTAAAATATGGAGTTGATTTGATTGTTGGCGTAAACAGTCAAGGTGTTTTTACAGCTCCTAAAGGAAACACAGATGGAGTAAATTTGAAACCATATAAAATAGTCGAAAATGGAGCTTTTGTGTACAATCCAACTCGACTTGAATTAGGTTCAATTGCATACCGTACAGAGGGATTATGCATAGTATCTCATTTGTATATGGTTTTCTACCTAACGGATGAAGGAAAGAAAATAATTGATCCAATGTGGTTATATATTTATTTTAGACGTTCAGAATTTTGCAGAGAAGTGACATTTAGAAATTTTGGAAGTCAAAGACCTGAATTTAATTTCAATGATATGTGCGATATAGAAATCGACATGCCGCCGCTGCCAATCCAGCAAAAGTATGTAGATGTCTACAACGCCATGCTCGCAAATCAGCAAAGCTATGAGCGCGGGCTGGATGATTTGAAACTCGTTTGCGATGCTTACATTGAGGATTTGAGAAGAAGAATGCCTTGCGAGGCGATTGGAAAATATATAACACAAACAAAAACTAAAAATGACTTGGCTGAAAAATTGACTAATAAATCCGTATCAAATATGAAAATGTTTATTGATGCCAAAGATGCGATTATAAACGGTGTTGATACCAAAAATTATCTTATAGTCGAAAATAATGATTTTGCATACAATACCGTTACTACTAGAAATGCTGATAAATTGTCAATTGCATTAAACAGAGGATATAAATGTTTGGTTTCTCCGTTGTATACAACATTCAAAGTTATTGACGAAAAACTTTTGCCTAAATATTTGTGTTTATGGTTTAATCGTGCAGAATATGATAGGTATTCGCGGTTTAATTCATGGGGATCAGCAAGAGAATTGTTCGCTTTTGATACTTTATCAGAAAGTGCAATTCCCATCCCCGACATCAAGATACAGCGCGATATAGTAAGTATTTTTGAGGCTTATAATATGCGCAAAGAAATCAACGAAAAACTAAAATCACAAATAAAGGAAATTTGCCCGATACTTATAAAGGGCAGTCTGGAAGAAGCAAGAAAACCAAAGGAGACCGCATACAATGTACACGCCGCCGTTTGAAATTACGTCACGGATAATTGAGCTTATCTCTATCGTTTCGGAAAAAATCGGGGAAATACAGTATCTTCAAGACAGCGCGCAGCATGTCCAGCTGAGAAAGGAAAACCGCATAAAGACAATCCATGCTTCCCTTGCAATCGAAAACAACAGCCTGAGCATAGAGCAAATCACGGCGATAATCGAGGGAAAGCGCGTATTGGGAAATCCGAACGAGATAAAGGAAGTGGAAAATTCGATTCAGGCGTATGACTTGCTTTTGTCGCTTGACCCTTGCAGCGAAAAAGATTTGCTCAAGGCGCACGCGCTTATGATGCGGGATTTGGTCGGCAGAAGCGGCAAATATCGGACGGACGGCGTGGGCATATTCGACGGCGAAACGGTCGTCCACCTTGCGCCACCCGCCGAACGAGTGCCCGCGCTCATGTCCGATTTGTTCGCATGGCTCAAGGCGAGCGACGTGCATCCGCTCATAAAAAGCTGCGTGTTCCATTATGAATTCGAGTTCATCCATCCTTTTCAGGACGGCAACGGCAGAATGGGGCGTTTGTGGCAGACGGCGATCTTAAAGGACTGGAAAGCAATTTTCGCATGGCTGCCCGTCGAAACGTTGGTAAAGGAGCATCAAAAAGAATATTACGACGCGCTTGGTGCGAGCGACCGCGACGCAAACAGCACCGGCTTTATAGAATTCATGCTTGCTTTGATCGCCGGCACGATTGAAGATATTATAGAGGAAGAAAAGAAGGTTACTGCAAAGATGAGTCAAAACGTTACTGTAAAGGTTACTCAAAAGGTGACTGCAAATCAGCAGAAAATCATCGACGCAATCAAAGCAAATCCGTTTGTCACGCAAGAAGAACTTGTCGCTATCGTTGGAATCGCAAGAAAAAATATCATCGCGAACATGAAAAAACTTCAGGAAAGCGGACTGATAAAGCGCATTGGCGCGGACAAAAATGGGCATTGGCAGGCGGGGGAATAGGAATGGCGGAACTGAATGATTATGACGGGCATTATTGCGAATGGGATTTTGAGAATGCTTTTATCCGCTTTTTGGAAAATGAAGGCTGGAATTATTCTTTGGGCAGCGATATAAAACGCGAGACAAAAAGGGATGTTTTGATTGCCGATGATTTCAAGGCGTTTATTGCGGATTCAAATCCTGATTTGGCGGAAGAAGAAATTGCGCAGATTTTTGACACGGTTCGTCTTGTGGGCAGCGAAAGCGATTTTGCCACGTTGCACAAAGTGTATGGCTGGTTAGTCGATGGAATTCGATTTAACCCGCAGGACGGATTGACACGAATGATTCCAATTATCGCTTTTGAAAATCCCGACAAAAATATCTTTCGCGTCGTAAATCAATTTGAAGTTGAATACACGAATAACGGACAAAAAGAACACCGCAGACCTGACGTGATTTTATTTGTCAACGGAATTCCTTTGTGCGTAATCGAGCTTAAAAATCCGGCAGATGAAAAAGCCACGGTTTATGACGCATGGGAACAAATCACTGTTCGCTATTGGAGAGACATTCCGCACCTTTTGCATTACTGCCCGTTGGCTTGCATCTCTGACGGAGTAAAAACAAGGCTTGGAACAGTGCGCACGCCTTACGAACATTTTTATGCTTGGAGACGAGTGAACAACGACGACGAAATTTCAACGCTGCCATTTGCGGAAACCGAGACAATGATCAAAGGTGTTTATTCGCCCAAAAGGTTTTTGGAAATTTTCAAAGACTACATTTATTTTCAAGACAGCATTTACGATTCAGCGGAGCAAGAAATCGTATGCCGCTATCCGCAGTTCTTTGCGTCAAGATTGTTGAAAGAAAGCATCATAAAATCAATTCGCTCCGGAAGCGGCAAAGGCGGCACGTATTTTGGCGCCACGGGTTGCGGAAAGACATATACGATGGCATTCCTTGCCCGCCAGTTGGCTTTGCGCTGTACGGACATTCCAGCTATTGGTTCTCCCACGCTCATTCTTATTGTAGACCGCGATGATTTGCAGACGCAAGGAGCAAAACTGTTTACAAAAAGCAGCGAGTTCTTAAATCTTGGCGAAGTGTCGGTGGTAAAAAATCGGGCGTGGTTGAGGCAGGAGCTTGGAACAAGGCAAAGCGGCGGATTTTATATATGCACCATCCAAAAATTCTGTGATCGGGAAAATGACAAAATAGGTCTTATTAATGACCGCAGGAATATTATCTGTTTTTCCGACGAAGCGCACCGAAGCCAAATTGAGCGGTCAAAGCAAATCCAGTTCAGCAAAGATGCCGATGAAAATATGCAGGCACTTGTTTCAAAGCCGTATGCAAAAGTTCTTAAAGAGGCGTTTCCTCATGCCACTTTCGTAGGCTTTACGGGAACTCCCATCGCGGAAACCTATCAGACTTTCGGCGACGAAATCGACCGCTACACAATGGATCAGGCGGTTGCGGACGGTTTGACAGTCAACATTAAATATCATCCGCGCATAGCAAAAGTATTGCTTGATGATGAAAAAGTAAAAAAGATAGAAAATTACTATAAAAAATGTGCCGATGACGGCGCGACAAAAGAAGATATCGAAGCAAGTAAAAATGCGATGAGTTCTATGGAAGTGATTTTGGGCGAGCCTTCTCGCCTAGAACGCCTAGCCGTTGACATACACGACCATTATACAAAAATCTGTGATGGAGATCCGAGCAGAGTTCAAAAAGCGATGGTCGTCTGTTCGACAAGGAAAATTGCCTATGATTTGCTGATGAAATTCAAGGAAAAATATCCTGAATGGTTTGAGGAAAGAAAGTCTCCTGTCGGCGTTCCTTTAACAGACGAAGAACAAAAAGAATTAAAGGAAATGCCGTTCATAGCGATGGTGTCCAGCGTCGGCAGCAATGATGAAAAAGAAATGTACAACTATCTTGGCGGAGTCAAAAATGACAAACGTTCGGAAGAACTCGATGCCGCCTTCAAGCAGGAAAAATCAAACTTTCATATTGTCATTGTCGTGGATATGTGGATTACGGGTTTTGACGTTCCTTGCCTTACCTATATGTACAATGACAAACCGCTTAAGAAGCACATGCTGATACAGACAATTAGCCGAGTAAACAGAAAGTATCCGGGCAAGGAATTCGGCATGATTGTCGATTATATCGGCATCCGTGACAACATGCGTGAAGCGATGAAAATGTATGGCGGGAACACGTCCGTCGCTCCCACCGAAGATGACATTGAGCAAGCCACAACTATATTCAAGGAAAATTTGGAAATCCTAAAGACATTATTTTCGGATTATGATTTGACACCGTTCTTGAATCCCGATTGCGACCCGATTGAACGCTATGCATTGCTTGCAAAAGCAGCCGAATATGTGTTTAAATCCACAAAAGTTCTAAACCTTGAAACAGAAAATAAAATAAGCAAGGTTTCATTTAAAAATTATTTTCTTGCAATAACAAAACGAATGAGAGCCGCGCATGACATTTGCCAACCTTCCGGAAATCTTAAAGACGAAGAATCTGCGCTTGCGCAATGTTTTATGGCAATAGCCGGTTTTGTCAGAAAAATGAGCGGAACAAGCGAAGTTGACACGGATACTATGAATCGTGCGGTCTCAAAAATGGTCGAAGAGGCATTAAAATATAATCAGGTAGAAAGCGTCCTCGAAAGCGGCGAGGAAGAGAACGTCTCATCGCCCGAATACTTTGAAAAATTGTCTGATGTGAAAATGCCCGCAACAAAACTTGAACTTCTGATAAAAATGCTCCGCAAGCAGATTAGGGAATATGGAAAAACAAATCAGCTTGCAGCAAAGTCATTCAGAGAAATGCTAGAAAAGACAATCGCAGAATATCATGAAAGACGCAAACAGCTTTCGGCTGAAGAAGCTGGCGAGACACAGGAACGGGCATCCGAAGATATTATCAAGAATGCAACGGATCAGGCTTTGGCAATTCTTCGTCAAATGAACGAAAACAGAGAAAGTTTCCGTAAAGTGGGACTTACTTTTGAAGAAAAGGCGTTCTACGATATACTGATTGCACTGCGCGATCAATATAATTTTGAATACGGAACAGACAAAGAAACAGGCGGCGTTGTCATCAATGAAAAGTGCAAGGCATTGGCAAAAAAGGTAAAGAAAATCATTGATGAGAAGTCGTCCTTTGCCGATTGGCTCAATAATCAGAACGTAAGAAATCAATTAAAACTGGATATTAAAATATGCCTAGTCAAGAATGGATATCCGCCCCAATATAGCAAGGAGGTATTCAGCAAAGTTATGGAGCAGGTGGAAAACTTTGAGGAGAATCGTTAAAAAAGGCGACTTTCATTTTTCACACAAATCGTAACAAAATCCCATCCGCGTCATTTTATTTAAAAAGCGCGATTTTTTCGCAAAGCACTCAAAACAATATTGAAAAAACTCGCGCACGTTATTATATTTTTATGTAGAAGATAGGAGAAAAAATGAAAACTTCAAACATCCTGATTATTTCGTTCGCGCTGATTATTTCTGCGGCAACGCTTGCCTGCGGAATGACGAAAATTGCGAAGACCAGCCGCACCGTTTCCGTGCGCGGGCTTGCCGAGCGCGAAGTTCCCGCGGATATGGTCACTTGGCGCGTTTCGTTTTCCGTGAGCGGAAACGACTTGCCGGCATTGCAAAGGGAAATCATTTCCAAGACGAAAATCGTCCTCGACTTTTTGGGCGAATACGATTTGAACGAAGGCGACTATTCCGTCCTCTCGCCGGAAATCACGGACACCACCACGAACATCTATCTCGACCAGTCGCAAAGGAAGTTCAACTACATCGCCAAGCAGACGGTTTTGGTGCGGACTGAAAAAGTTTCCAAAGCAAAAGCCGCATCGATTGACACGATCGATTTGATGGGAAAAGGCGTCGCCCTTTCTTCCGACTACGACAACAGGGTGAAGTATGAATTCAACGGGCTAAACGAAATCAAGCCCGAGATGATTGCCGACGCGACAAAGAACGCATTGCTCGCCGCCGAGCAGTTCGCGCACGACAGCGGAAGCAAGGTGGGAAAAATCATGAACGCGAGCCAAGGACTTTTTTCCATCGACGACGCGGCCGTGGGACTGGAAGACATAAAGAACGTGCGCGTCGTTACGACCGTGGTCTATTCGCTGAAAGACTAGGCGAGCGACGAGGATGCAGGAATTCGTTCGAATGTTCGCATTTTCCAAACTTGAATTTCAGTTCGCGCCGTAGCGGATTCGCGGATCGACTAGCGCGAGCAGAATGTCCGAGACGACCATTCCCGCAAGCACGAGCGCGGAAAGAAACATTTCGTTTGCGAGCACGAGATTTATGTCCTGCTGCAAAACCGCGTCGTACATGAGCCGCCCGATTCCGGGATACGCGAAAATAATTTCAAGGACGAGGCTTCCCGAAAAAAGGCTCGCCAAAAGATTCGCGCTTCCAGTGATGTACGGATTCAGCGTGTTGCGAAAAGCGTGATTGAAATAAACTCGGCGTTCGCTTATGCCGCGTGCGCGAAGCGCGAAAATGTAAGGCATTCCCATTTGGTCGAGCATCGTTGCGCGAATCATTCGCATCGTTCCGCCCACTCCGCCCAAAAACGAAGCGAGCAGCGGAAGGAAAATGTGATGCGCATAGCTGAACACGAATTTCGCCTTCGCCGCCTTGAACGGAAAATCGGGATAAGCCGTAACAGGAAACCAATTTGTGAGCAAGGCGAAAAGTTGAAGCAAAATCAAAAGCAGCATTCCCGGAAATGCGTTGAAAAAAAGCGCGAAAAAAGTTACGCCCACATCGAGCCTTGTTCCTGCCTTGCTTGAAAAATAAACTCCGAGCGCGAAACTCAAGATCGTAATCAGCACGAGCGAAATCAAATTCAGCAAGACCGAATTCCAAATCCGCGAGCGAATCAAAAATCCCACGGGCGCGCGAGAAATCAAGCTCACGCCCAAATCGTGGTGAACGATGACGCGCTTGAGCCACTTCGCGTATTGCAAATAAAACGGTTTGTCGATTCCTAATTCCGCGCGCAACGCCGCCATTTGCTCTTCTTGAAAATTGTTGTCGCTGGTGGAGGCTTTTATTCCCGCGCGCTCGCCTTGCGCGCCCGCCATGATTTGTTGCGTCATCATTTGGTCAACGATGTCGCCGGGAGCGAGTGCCATCAAAGCGAACAACGCGAATCCCAAAAGAAAAAGCAAAATCAGCATCGTGAAAATTCTTCCGGTTATAAAAGAAGCGAGCGGCATTCTTTCTTGAAACTGCTTCCACGGAAGAAAAATCGTTGCAAACAATTTGTTAAAAAATTTCATGTCAACCTCGCTCGAAAAAAATCAGCGCGACGCTTCGCAATTTCATTCCTGAAACAATTGGAACACCCTGTCCGTTTTCGCGCCGTCGAGATTGTCGTAATAAAAATTCGTCAAATTCCATTTGTTGCGAATCGCGAAAAAACTCGCCGGCCGAACAAGGTAAATCATCGGGCATTCTTCCAAAATCAGCGACTGGTATTCGTCCCAAATTTTTTGCGCCTCAACTTTGTCGATTGTGTACGAGCCTTCGTTGTACAAAAAATCAATCCGCGCTTCCCATTTTGTGGCGGGCGTTTTTTGGAGTGGATTCCACAAATGCAAATTTCCGTTCGAAGGCCAAACGTTCGAGCCTTGCGACGGAAAGAGATTCGCGCCAAGCCCGATTATGATTGACTGCCAGTCGAAAGTGGCCGTCAGCATTTCAACCATTTTCTGAAAGTCAGTTTGACGGACGTTGACTTGTACTCCTATTTTTTTGCATTCGTCCGTGATGATTTGCGCGATGTCGCTCGTGGAATTCGCGCTTGATGCAATTGTCAAATCAAATTCCACGGAACGATTTTTTTTGTCGCGAAGAATTCCGTCCGTGCCCAAAACGAATCCGATTTGCGAAAGCAGATTTTTCGCGTGTTCCAAATCGTATTTGTATTGAAGTTCGATTTGCGGATTGTAAAACGGATTTCCTTTCGGAAAAAAATCATACTTGGCGGAAGCAAGCCCGCGATAAGTTTGCGCGATGATTCGCTCGCGATTCAAAACGCAGCTCATCGCCTGGCGGAATTCTTTTTGCGTGAACCATTCGTAGAACGGCTCTTGGGCGTTGCGGGGATTTTGGTTGAAACTCCACATCATCGCGCCGACCGAGCCTTCGGAATTGAATACGGTATAATTGTCTCCTTGCCCGCGAATTATGTCGTCCAAATTCTCAGGCGGCGGTGAATACGTTTCAAGCTTTCCCTGCGTGAACAAAAGATAGTCCGTGTTTTGATCGCCGATTATTTGGAAGACCATTTTTTCGCGATACGGAATTGCCATTCCGAGAGAATCTTTTTGCCAATAATCTTTGTTCCGCGCGAACACGATTCTTTGGGAGGGGGTGTAACTTTCGAAATGCCACATTCCCATCGAAGGAATTTCGCGCATGTCAATGTCGATTCCGAAAATCGACTTCACGCCTTCCGCTCCTCCTTCGTCCTTGGCTTTTTTATAAATGAAACTCGGGGCGAAATTCGTGTTGCACGCAAGGAGGGGGTCTGCGACAATTCGTGGAAAAACGAAATCGAAATTCTTGTCGTCGATTTTCACGGCTTCGATTCTGCCAAGGCTTCCGTCTTTCATCGTGACAAATTGTCCCGAATATGCGGAACTTTGGAATTGCTCGTCGCCCGAAATTTCGTTGTACCACCAAACGATGTCGTCGCTCGTGACAGGAATTTTTTCTTCGGAATTCAAATAAGTCCAAAACATATCGTCGCGAAGCCGAATGTGGACGGTGAGAATGTCACGCGCCTCGTCGATTTCGATTTGGAAAAATGCGGCGTGCGGCTTCCATTCGCGCGTCGTAAAATCGTAGTCGAACAAAAAATCCGTGGTGAGATTTATCAAGCCCGCACTCTGCGCGTCGCGTTCCGCCACAAGTTGATTGAAAGTTTTCGGATCGCCCATGATGCTGTCGTACCAAACGCCGCCAACTTGTCCCGGCGCGAATTCCTCGCCGCGATACGGCTTGGAAACGGTGGCGGTAAAAAATTCTTCGTTGCTTTTTTTGCGTGCGGCTTCGATTTGCTCGCGCGACATTTCAGGAACGCGGATGCAGGAAACGAGCAACGCGGGCGCGAGGAGGGGGAATGCTTTTCCGAGCGAGCGTAATATGGATTTCATAATGCGAGAATATTATAGCACATTTGGGTAAAAAGGAAAAGCGGAAATTGTGGGGCGGGTTAGGGTTTGTAGGAAATTGCTTTTTATGAATTTTTTTGCGCGAAAGTTTGAAAATGACATCATGACACCACCATAAAACAGCCGCATCAGCCTCGCGCTGATGCGGCTGTTCAGTCATTTCAATTCATTCACCAGCACTTTTCTTAGTTCGCTTCGCAATCGTATCGTTCGCGCGGTTTATTTCCGCGTCAACGCCTTTCGCGAATTCAAGGCAGTTTTCGTTGCCCGCGATGACCATGGCGTCAAGGTACGGAACTAGCTTCTCGTTGATGAGCGACACAATCGGCTTGTTGAAGCTCGATGCGGACGCGCCTTTGTTCGTGTTCGCCTTCACATACTCGTCGTTCGCCTTTGTGAATTCGTCCTGCGCGGAGCGGATGGACGCGATCGCCTCGCCGATGCCCTCCAAACCCTTGATATTGTCGGCGAGACTTTCCTCCGCCAAATCGCCAAGCAAGCTCTCTATGAGTGACGACTCGCTCGTATAGTTCGCGCCCGTGATTCCAGCTTTCGCGTATTTGTCGTAAATCGCCTTAAGCGGCACGGCAAGCTCTTTCTTGCCAGCAATCGGGAACACCGCATAGGCGGCAAGCAAAGTGCCGAGCGTCCTGACCGCCTCGTCGCGCACGCTGTCTGCGGCTTCGAGCGTGGAAAGCGTCTTGTTTTGCAGAATCGCCGAGGTGATTTGCGCCGAGAGCGTCTCCATCCGCTCCATCGTCGTCTTCAAAAAAGCGTCGCCCTGCGCCTTCAAGTCCGCCTTGAAAAGGCGGATGAGCGTGTCCGAAAGCCCGTCAACCTCCGCATTGCGGATTGCGGTTCTCAACTTGTTCATAAACTTTCCTCCTTTTGTTTTATGAATATCCTTTAAAGATAATGAAAAAGCCTAAAAGAGGGAAGCGATTTCCTTAAAATAAGGATTCTTTTTATAGATTTTGGCTTTCCTTATGGTAAGGAACGATGCTTTTCGGCTGGGCGGGCTTCCTTATGATAAGGAAATCTGCCTTTGTCCAAAGCGCGATTCCTTATCGTAAGGAATCGTGACCTTTTCAGAAAATGACATTCCTCATCATAAGGAACGGCGACTTTTCGAAAAGTGGGGTTTCCTTATGGTGAGGAAAGGGGCTTTTTGCCGAAAGTGGCATTCCTTATTTTAAGGAATGGTGGAAAAATATCACCGCTTGAGAATTCTCCACAACTATTCACTATTCACTGTCAATTATTAATTGCGAAGCCTCGCTTCGCAATTACATCTTTTCCAAGAACGGCACGAGCACCAAGTCCATCGCGATTTTCATCACGGCGAGCGTGCTTTCCGCAAGCGCAAGCCTTGCGCGCGCGAGAGGCTTTGTTTCCGCGCCGAGAATCGGGCAGTTTTGGTAGAACTTGCTGAAAAGTTTTGCCGTGTCGTAGAGGAATGCCGCCACGAGGCTCGGGTCGAAAATCTGCGCCGCCTTGCAAACGGTGTCGGGCAACGCGCCGAGCTGCTTCACAAGTTCCCATTCGTCGCCGCCCACAAGAAGCGCGGCGGCCTCTTCGCTCGCGTCGCTTTCCACTCCTTCCGATTTCGCCTTTTTCAAAATCGAAGAAATTCTCGCAGTCATGTATTGCAGGTAGGGACCTGTGTTTCCGTTGAACGAAAGCGATTCTTCCGGATTGAAAAGCATGTCCTTTATCGGAGTGGCTTGGAGCAAATAATAATGCAGCGCGGAAAGCGCGATTTTTTCCGCCACGTCGTTCGCGTCCGCCAAATCTTTGTCGCGCCCTTTTTGCCGAATTTCTTCTAGAGCCGCATTCCGCAAATTGTCGATCAAATCGTCCGCGTCAACTACAGTTCCTTCGCGGCTTTTCATTCTTCCGCTCGGCAAGTTCACAAGTCCGTAAGCCAAATGATAAAGTTTTTGCGCCCATTCGAATCCGAGCTTTTTCAAAATGTAGAAGAGCGTCTTGAAATGGAAATTCTGTTCGGTGGCGACGACGTAAATCATTTGGTTGAACTGCCAGTCGTTGTGACGCGCGATCGCCGTGCCGATGTCCTGCGTGATGTAAACGGAAGTGCCGTCGCTGCGAAGAAGAACTTTTTCGTGATCCTCGCCGTCCTTTCCTTTGCCCACGGCTTCTGTTATGTCCACGCGCACAGAGCCGTCCGCAGCCTTGAAGAAAATTCCTTTTTCAAGTCCGCGCTCGATTTCGTCTTTTCCTTTGAGATAAGTGTCGCTTTCAAAATAAAGCTTGTCGAAGGAAACTCCTGTGCGCTCGTAAGTCTGCTTGATTCCGTCCAATGTCCATTCGTTCATTTTCTGCCAAAGCGCGCGCACTTCCGCGTCGCCGTTTTCCCAAGCGACGAGCATTTCTTCCGCCTTGCCTTGCAGATTTTCTTCGGGATGTTCCTTTGAATATTTGTCATATTCGACGTAGCATTTTCCGACAAAATGATCGCCTTTCATTCCAAGCGAGGACGGAGTGTCGCCCGCCGCTTCGTGGAACATTTTGTAGGCGAGCATGCTTTTGCAAATGTGGATTCCGCGATTGTTGATGATGTTCACTTTGAAAACTTCCGCGCCGGCTTTTTTCAAAATCCGCGAGACGCTTTCTCCGAGCGCGTCGTTTCGCATGTGTCCGAGGTGAAGCGGCTTGTTCGTGTTCGGGCTTGAAAACTCGAGCATGATTCTTTGCCCTTGCAGCGGCATTTTTCCGTCCGCGTCAAGCGAGCCGTAATTTTCTTTTTGCTCCGCGATTTTTTTCAAAATCGAAAAAGTTTCGTTCGCCTTGTTCAATTTGAAATTGACGTAAGGTCCTGCGTTCAGGATTTCTCCAAGCGAGGAAATTTTTATTTCGATTTTTTTTCCGTCGCCACTTTCGCATTCGAGCGAATTCGCTTCGCGCAGAATCCGAACTACGTCCGCGGAAATTTGCGGCGGCGCGATTCGGAAAATTTTCGCGA
Source organism: uncultured Treponema sp. (assembly GCA_947174385.1). Classification (GTDB taxonomy): domain Bacteria; phylum Spirochaetota; class Spirochaetia; order Treponematales; family Treponemataceae; genus Treponema_D. The sequence continues at coordinate 1,225 of CAMWIU010000033.1, read as the reverse complement.
ACGAAAAAAGCGGAATTCCGAGGTCGCCCATTTTCGGGTCGGGCGGCGTTTCAAGCGCGAGCGCGCTCGCCTGGATTTTTTCCGCCTGAATATTTTTCTCTGCCTTCAATTGATTCAACGCTGCGGCCACCGCCGCGCGGATTTGTTCTTTTGTGTCCATAATTTATTTTAGCAAAAAAAATCGACTTGTTCAATAATGGTGCGCGCGGCTTGCGGCTTCCAAAGTGTTCGCCATCAGCATTGCGATTGTCATTGGACCAACGCCGCCTGGCACTGGCGTAATCACGCTGGCTTTTTCTTTTACTGCGTCGAAATCCACGTCGCCCACCAAACGGAATCCGCTTTTTTTTGTCGCGTCGGGAATTCGATTTACGCCGACATCAATCACGCACGCGCCGTCTTTCACCATTTCTGCGGTTACGGTTTTCGGACGGCCAGTCGCCGCAATGATGATGTCAGCCTCGCGAGTGATCGCGCTCAAATCGCGAGTGCCGGTATGACAAAGAGTCACGGTGGAATTATATTCGCGGCGCGAAAGCAAAACTGCCACGGGCTTTCCCACAATGTTCGAGCGGCCAATCACGGCGACGCGCGCGCCTTTTGTTTCTACGCCGGCGCGTTCGAGCAAAACCAAAATTCCGTGCGGCGTGCAAGGCAAAAACGATTTTTTTCCGATAAGCAAATTTCCCATGTTTACGGGATGAAATCCGTCCACGTCCTTTTCGGGATTTATGGCGAGCAAAATTTTTTCCTCGTCGATTTGAGGCGGAAGCGGAAGTTGAACCAAAATTCCGTGAACGGAATTGTCGCCGTTCAATTTGGAAATCAATTCCAAAAGTTCGCCCTCGCTCGTGTCTTGCGGCAAGCGCATTGATACGTCTTTCATTCCGCATTCTGCCAAAGCCTTTTGCTTGCCCGTAACATAAGAAACGCTCGCAGGATTGTCGCCCACCAAAATCACTGCAAGGCAAGGCTCGATTCCTTTTTGCTTGAGCGAAGCAACTCGCTCGGCAACTTCGCGCCTGATTTCCGCCGCCATCGCTTTTCCGTCGATAATTTTGCAATCCATAATTTCCTCACACCTTTTGCATTTTATTATAATTATAAATAGAATAAATATAGGCTCTTGACTAGATAAAAAACAAAATTCCCTAGTCAAAATAAGCCTTCCTGTACAACCTCTTGAGCAGCGGGAGCAAGTCCTCGCGCCTGTGGTTGTACCGCC
>CAMWIU010000032.1 GCA_947174385.1 uncultured Treponema sp. | reverse complement strand
TTGTGTCAGGAATCTTTATGGAAACATCCTGCATAGTCATAATGCCACCTCCATTTCTTACAGTATAGCATATTTTTAAGAAAAAAGCATAAAACAAATCAACGCTGAAATTATCTTTTTCATTTTATTCTCCGTCAATTTTTCAGTCATACAAATTGATGATGCTTTTCCAAAAAGAAGGCAGCGCGTCATATTCCAGCGAAATATCTGAAAAAACGGATTTGGAATAACGCTTGTTGCCGTCATTTTCTTGCTGTATCATGCAGTCAATTTCGACGAGTTTGTCGCCGACAAATGAATACACGTAATATTCTGTTCGCCCGCCGTTCAGCATGTATGACGAATAAATCAATTTCCGCGCTCCGTCGATTTTCATATTGATGACATTTCTAATGCCGTCATGCAATATGAATTTATTTTGCTGCGGATTCCATATATAGGCATCATAATATTTCTGCCCCCTGTTTGCGGTCAGCCCGGTGAGTATAACGATGTCGTCTTGGCCGTCAAAATTCACGTCGAGCAAATCGAAATGTTTTTCAAGCATGAAAGTGTCTTGGTAGAAATATTCAATCGCCTGCACGAGGGCTTCATGCTCATAAATTTCGATGTGAAAAATCGGCTCTGATATCGGCTTTTCAAAATCGCTGTCAGGGCATATTATTTTCATATCGTTACGATTTGACTTTTCCGAGGAGAACAAATTTTGCCCGCCAAAAACAAGCAGCCAAAAAGCGAATGCAAAATATTTGATGCCTTGTTTTTTAACAGTGAAGAAAATATCAATTTTCAAACTGTTAAAAAAGTGATTTTGCAGCGAAGCGTTTTCGCAACAAGCGCGTAAGCGCGAAGTTTCCAGCGAAAATCGCAGTAAATAAATGAGTTTTTGTAGAAAACTCGAGTTAAAGTTCGCGGCAGTATTTTTGACACAAACTTTAAACATGCTATTCAAGTTCATCATCTTCATCACTCCTTGTCGGCTTAAAAATCTTTCAGCAGAACAGGCTTTTTCATGTTTTCCATTTTCCTTATCAGCTCGATGTTCGCTTTTTCCGCTTCGGTGAATTCTGTTTCAGAGAAATTTGGATTGACGAACAACGTCCGTTTCCCGGCTTCCACATAATGCAATTCGTCTATTCGCTTAAAGTATTTCTTCATGGCCTCCGATTTGAAATCATAGCCGTGGCAGGCATAAAAGGCGTTCCGTAAAATGCGCAGCTGCCCTTTTGTCAAATAAAACAAATCTTCTGGCGAAAGCAGATGGGAAGTCAAGTCTTTGTCATTGAAAAAGAGATGCCTGTCATTACTGATGTAATATGAGGCGTTCCAACTGTAATCCGTTCTAAAAAATGTCCTGTAATAAAAAGCAATTCTTTCAATTTCTTCGTAAAAATCGGTGCAATCCAAAAGTCCCGTAGTTGCATCCACGATTGCATATCTGTATTTTACGCCGCTTTCCGACAAATCGTTTGTGCTTCCTGTTTTTTGCGCAATCGAAATTTTATACAGCCATAGATTGACATCAACATTTGAACTGTAAATTTTCAGTGTATATGATTTTGCTTTCGCCAGATTGTTGAAGATATTACATGTGACGCTTACCGAACCGTTGGAGTTCGACACGAATGCTGACGAATGGCAAAATTTTAATTCGACTTCTGAACGCGCCGGCATTTCAAAAGAAAATCGCAATGTTCCTTCTTTGTCGTGTGGATAGCCGTAATGAGGATATGACAAATCGGGATTTTTGATGTCCATGATTTCCGTTCCGTCAAAAGAGTATTTGAACGGAACTGGCTTGTCATCAAGAAAAATCATAAAGTCCTTGGGAAAAGGAGTCAGCGTAATAAATCCTTCGTTCGGCAAAGGACTCGCCGTTGTCCGGCAGCTTATGTTTTTGGCGTTCCCGTTGTTTTTGATTTTCAGCACGTGTGTCGTCGCGCAATCTTGTATTCGTATCTCTTCGCCAGTCACTTCAAGCTCTTCTGTTTTGGAAGTTTCAAAATCCAATGGAGAAAAGGCAAAGCCTTCTTCCAAAGAAAAAGAGAGGTGCGACAATACGAGCAAATGGGCAAACGTGAACAAAATTTTCCTATACATAATATTCCACTCCATTCCGCGCTTTATTTTGCTTTGCCTATCGGCGTTGTGTTCAGCTCCTCGCCCTCGGCGAAGATGCGGAACAAGTCCACGATGTCCTTGGCGACATAGCAGGCTTCTTCCAGTCTTTTTGATTTTGTGCAGATTATATAGACGGCTTCCGAGCCATTGCCGAGTTTGTTTGTCGGGTCTACAAAGAAATAATCCATCGCATTTATATTTTTGCCGACAAAACGGGAAACATTACTGGATGCAAAAACAAACATATCTTTTAAAGGCTTTGCGGCTTTTTTACCATAATTCTTTACAATCAAGTCTTCGTCACAAAGTGTTGTGAATATCCATTCAGAGAAGAAAATTGAATACATTTTTTTCTGTATCAGATATAAGATTTCAAAGGGAATGTTTTGAACTGATGGAATAATATAATTTCGAGGTTCTTCACTGTCGAAATATCTAATGCTATGAATTTGGCAGGATATGTTTTTAGTTTCAAGAATTTTTATGAACTTTTCTACCTGTATCTGAATGTCTTTGACAGCATTGAAACAATCAGAATTATTCTCTATATATCTTTCTAAGACATCTTCAATAACATGACCTTTATACGGATATTTCTCAGGTTCGTTTTCAAAAGGCCGCTCAAAATCTTCGTCTTTTTTATCACAAAATTTTTCGACAAGTTCATAGAAATCTTTCGCGACAAGCTCGAAATCCCTTTTGTCGCACGAGCATCGGTTTATCCTCCAGACAGCATCGATGCCGTATCCCAGCCTGTTGAAAGGATCGAAGAAATAGCTGCACTCGCCGCCATCCTGCCCGAACATGAAATAGTCTTTCATCTCTTCAATAGAGGAATTTCCTGTATGTTTGCCAATGCAGTTAAATTCATAGATTTCGTTCTCGTCATAGATACGAAAGTCTTCTTCACCACCATACATTCCCCACGCACTGTCGGCTTCAATGAATGTTTTGTATTCTTCCGGCAGCTTTAGGTTGAATTTCTCTTCAATCCTCGGCATTGCGTCAAGAAGGTTGTTTAATGGCACATACGAATATGCCGTGAATTCCTCATATAATTTCTTTGTTTCCTCATCGCGCTGATAGTAGCGGGCAAGGAGTTCCTTGAACTGTTCTGCTGTTTTCATGTTTATGCTCCTTGAAAATTGAACTTTTGAAAAACTTCAGATTTTCAAAAGTTCAATTTCGCCTGCGTTGGCAACTTGTTGCAACGCAGAAAATGCAACAAACGAGTTTTTGAAAAAACTCGAAGTTCTTTTTCTGTAATTCCCTGATTAATTTGTTCGCCATAAAAACTTTCTTCTTGTGCTATTTCATTTAATTTTTCTTTCTACATATTGTATTCTCCTGTTTTTGTTTTAGTCACAGAAATGCGCCATGTCGTAAGGATAATGCTTGCAGTCTTTAAGCTCGGTATCGTCAAGACCGAGCGACTTTACCAAGGCTGCGGCTTCTATGCACCAAAAACCGCGGTAGCATTTTGAGTTGTTCGTGATTATTCCGTCTTTCAATGCCTTGAACCATTGCTTGTCCACGAATGTTTTGAGTCTTTGGACGCCAGCATCCTTGTCAGTTTGTGCAAGCTGAATCACCTCAAACAATGACTTGCATTCTTTTTGCCAGAACAATTTTTCTGCGGTAATCTCAAAAGAGTCGTCAATGAAATGGTACAGGTGTTCCATGTAGATATCCTGATAGCCCTTGAATTTTGTGAGACGAGTTTTTATATCATCGTTGTATTCGTGCAGGCTGAAAATTATAGTCAAATACAGAATGCGCTCCAAGTCCCCATATACATTTCCATTGCAGCCGAGCAGTCCATTCTCAATGCATTTTTTTACGTCGGGCAAAAGTTCCTCACGGCTCATGCCTATAGTGTAGCTGACATAGAACCTTAAAAAATAATCGTTGGCTATTCCAGAGTAGCAGGACGGAATCGTCTCAAAATCCGCTCCCCTTTGCTCTATGATTCTTTGTATTCTTCCCCTGTCATTTTCAATAAATCCGGAATCCATGTCATATACCTTTTTGTAGAATTCCAAAGTCTTTGTGCTGTCTCGCATTTTTACCCTCCTTAATCTTTTCCGTCGCTCCATGCAAGTTCAAAGCGAAATCCTGTCAGGCTGTTACCAACATAGTAACAATGCGTTATTTTAGTTAATCACATATCGTTGCATTCGTCAACAGCGGACAAGGGGTTTGTGAGCCTGCCAAACAAACCACGCCGGATGCGTTCGCCACGCTCGCCGAGTTCATTGACGCTTCGCCAAAGCCCGCGTTTTTGTCGATTTCAAATTTATTTCCGCAAATAAATTCGGCGCAGACTTGAAAAGCGATGTTTTGTCCGTGGCAGGGACGAAAACGTGTCCGCGTCGTGGACGTTCTCGCGCACTGGGCGCGGACAGGGGCATGTCACAGCTGCGGACGCGGAAAGATTTATGCGCGTCCGCAAAAAACGATCATTCTCGTGTCGTGCATTTTATTTTTTCTCGTACTTCTTTTTCTTGACCGCAAACAGAATTACGGCGAGCAGAACTGCCAAAACTGCGCCGCCAGCCGCAACCGGTACGATGGGCAGGGCGGATGGTTCTTTCGCGGTGGACGCTTCTTCGTTCGCCATTTCGCTTTCGGCGGATTCCGCTTCGGAAAGATAGCCGCCGAAAAGCCAGCCTTTTGTGCCCGACTCTATCGCGTTGCCGTCTTTGTTCTTTGCGCCGCCGAGCACTTCCACCTGCGCCCAGCTTGACGCGATGCCGTCTATCGTGTCTTCCCTGCCGGGCGCGAGGACTTTCACGCGCGTTCCGGCGGCAAGCGTGGTGACGACTTTCGCCATTGTCTTGTCGGCTGTGCGCAGGCGCAGGTTTTCGGTGACGGTCGCAGTCTTTCCCAGGTCGGGCGCGGGCTTTGGGATGGCGGCTTCCTCCGAAGGCTCCGCATGTTCCGTAGCAGACGCATTTGCTGATTCTTCCATTCCCTGATTTTCGCTTGCCGCTGGCTCAACATATTCCATGGCAGGAACATCGCCTTCAAGCGAGCCGCCATTCTTCCGCTTCAAATATTCCTCCGGCAAATACAGTCCCGTCGGGATTGTATTCTTTATTACGAAATCCTCATAGAGGACGGTCCATTCCGCTGGCATTTGAATCAGGTCGAGGCAAAGCTTCCCTGTATCGCCGTTGTATATCTTCATTTCCTTGCCGTTTATTTCAAAACGGAATTTTACGGGATTGCCATTTTGCAAAGCCGGAACGTTTTCTTTGTTCGGCTCCCATGAAATTCTTTCATTGGTGTCCTCTATCCCAGGACATGCGGTGGCAACGAATACAGTTTCGCTTTCTTTTTTCACAGTTTCAAATGCGAAGCCGGCATTGCGATCCATGACGGGGGAATAAAATATGAACCCGACATTTGACAAAAACAAAGACGCGACATGCGGAATGTCAAAATACCATTTGGTGGGAAAAGCGTCTCCATCCCATTCAAGACGTTTGGGCTCATTTTGTACGATTATGTCCCTGTCCCACTTTTCAATCGCCTCAAAATACCAAACAGGCACCCATCTGTCATTCCATTCTTTGTCCGCATAATATACGGAACTCGGAGGAAACGAGTCCGAACCTTTTATCCTGAAATTCTGAGAAGAAACATATTTGTGATATCCTAGCTCATAAAATCCCAAAGATCCAATTTCTTCGATGTCCGATTTGTTTATGTCTTTTGATGTGAACGTGCCAAGGATTTTGCCACCTTCGGCTATGACTTGAGAATCTTCTGTCAGATAATATTCACACTTTGTGTTAAATTTTATTCTTGCCGTATATTCATAAATTCCAATATTTTTTTCCGCAAAAACACAAGTTATGCATTTAAACAAAAAAAGTACTACAAATATTTTTTTCAATTTCTTTGCCATATTTAATCTTCAAATATCCAGCCTTGTTCAGAATCGCACACGTCAAATTCCGCAAGGCAAGTCTCATTGTATTTATTGCCAGCAGCATTCCCTTTTGCTTGCCACACAAAGGTGTTGTCCCGCTGTGTAAAGAATGGCACTGCAAGATTACGTTTCCAAGCCTCACTCATTTAATGTCTCCGAATAACCATATTTTTTTCATATTGTCATAAAAATTCAATTCCGCTATGCAAGTGTCATTATATTTGCTTCCCTTGTATATGTCAGTAACAACAAATACAAACAGTCCTGTATATGCGTCTTCTGGACGATTTATCGTTTTTATTTGGTGGCTCATTATATTGTCATCTATTTCTGCCATAAAAGGAGTGTCTTCGTTATTTTCAATGCCGCATTTTCTAATTCTATTATTTGCTGCATATAAATCCTTATTTGCTGCATATCCATTTATTATCGCAAAGGTCGTTTTAAGATTGGTTCTGATATTGTTCAACCTCCGAAATGTTATCCTCATCAAATCGTCCTCCGTGTTCTCCACGTAGCTCGTGGCGGGGTCGCCGTCAAAGGCGTTCTGCAAGGAATAGCGGAGGGGGTATCTCTCGTCCCACAGAAAATCCGAGCATTTGATGCTGATTGAATTCCTGCCGTTCAGCCTAAAGTCTTCCGTGATGCAGGTGTCGAGCAGATAATACTCAGCGTCAGAGCCTCCGTACACGGCTCCCTTCATTGTCGCCTTGAAGGTCATGTCATCGTTTAGACCCGTAAAGTTCTCATAGAAGACAACGCCCTTCGCTCCATTCCTTCCCTTGATTATTTGAAAAGTGTTCGCCCTGTATTGAAGTCCCATGTCCTCCGTATGCTGTGCGACAACCGTAACGCAAAAGTCGGACAGGCAGTATCCAAAAAAGACGAGATGCCCGTCCTTCTTGTAATACAAGCCGATGACTGCCGCCGGCCGATTCGGAAAAGGATATTTTGTTTCAGGATAGGCAATCTGCCAATAGAATTCATCCGCACCCACGATTTCCTTGTAGAACACGGAACATGAAAGGAAATTTTCTGGATCAAGGTTCTTGATGTATGAGCCATACCGAGATTCCTTGAGACTGCCGTACAATTTGTCGCCCCAGCCGATTCTTGCCATTTCAAGGCTGCCAGTCGCTCCCTCTCCTATGCGTTCCATGTGCCGCCATTCGGTGGGAAGTTTTTGTCTTAGCTCCGGCGCTTCCGCGAATGCCGACGCGCAAAGCAAAAATCCCGCGAGTGCCGCAACAATGTTTTTCATCTTCGTGCTCCTGTCGTCCTCACAAAAATATATGAATCAATTTTTGAAGCAAGGTCTCTGCCTTCAAAAATCAGCCTACAAAATATTTCAAGGTTTTCATCGGCCTCATCGAGAACTTTCTCTATAATAACACACCGTCACATTGGGCTGTAACAGGCTGTCACAACTCGTTATTTTAGTTAATCACATATCGTTGCGTTCGTCAACAGTCGCAGGTCTTCGCCCTGCTTACTAGTTTTGTACACAAAACTAGCGGGTAAATGGTTTGGTGAGCCTGCCGAACAAACAACGCCAGATGAGTTCGTTACGCTTGCCGAGTTCCTTGACGCTCCGCCAGAACCCGCATTTCCGCCGTTTTTGAATTTATTTCCGCAAATAAATTCGGCGCGGAGTTGTAGAAAGCGATGTTTTGTCCCTGGCAGGGACTAAAGCATGTCCGCATCGGGGATGTTCTCACGCACTGGGCGCGGACACGGGCATGTCACAGCTGCGGACGCGGTAGGATTCATGCGAGGATGCCAAAAAACACTCGGTCATGTCGTGCATTTTATTTCTTCTCGTACTTCTTTTTCTTTACCGTAAGGATAACCACGGCGAGCAGGACTGCAATAACTGCGCTGCCCGTCGCGATTGGCATGATGGGCAGAGCGGAGGCTTCCTTCACATCCGTCGCTTTTTCATTCGGGCTTTCGCTTTCGACGGATTCCGCTTCAGAGAGATAGCCGCCGAAAAGCCAGCCTGTCGTGCCCGCTTCTATCGCGTTGCCGTCCTTGTCCTTCGCGCCGTCGAGCACGCTCACCTGCACCCAGTTTGACGCGATGCCGTCTACCGTGTCCTCCCTGCCGGGCGCGAAGACCTTCACGCGCGCTCCGGCGGCAAGCGTCGTGACGACTTTCGCCGTCGTCTTGTCGTCGGTGCGCAGGCGCAGGTTTTCGGTCATGGTCGCGATCTTTCCCATGTCGGGCGCGGGCTTTGAAATTGCGGCCTCCGCAGACGTGTCGGGATTTTCGCTTGCGTTTACTGTCACATTGCCCGCCTTATTGTTTTCCGAAAAACGAATCAAAGGCAGTTCTATCTTGTCATCGTAGTCGCAACTGCCGTCCGCATGGCGCGGCCATGTTACCTTGGAGAGATCTATGTCTTTAGTCGCCATGAATTCGTGTATCTGCTCACATAAAACGTCAGGAGCAATGATATATCTCCCCATAAAATTATCTTTTGAATTAATCCATAAATCCACATAGTCTCCGTCAAATTGAACAAATAACTTTATGTACGCGTCTTTTTGATATTTTTTATATATGTCAGAATACACGTCTTCGTTCATGGATTCGTCGAGGGTGTCTCTATAACGCAGTAAAGTAAGCATCTTGCAATCGTCAATCGTTTCAATGTTTTTGACCATGTAAAAATTATGCTGGCTGAATGACACTATCGTATTCGACAATAAATAATCTTCCGGATGAAAAAAATCTTCAAGGGAATCAGGCCCGTACTTACCACTCTTGCACTCTTCCAGTGTTTTTAGCCACAATGGTTGCTTCTCGAAAATCATTGCCAATTTTTTTTTGGACAAAACTTCCAGATAATATTCAGGGATAATTCGTATCAATGAGTTTTCTTGCGTCAACAACTCCGAATCAACTACCTGCAATGCGTCTGTATACATCCACATCGGTTTTTCATTGTAAAATGCGTCAATCGCATACTTTACGTAATAATGCGTTTCTACGCTATATATTGGTCCAACGGATCTTTCCGAGGTCCACACTATTATGGAATCTTTTTTAATCGGCTTGTACGGCTCCTCAAAACCTCCGTCGCTATAAAAAGTGTCTTCCCTGACCTTATAGGTTATTGTCTCTGGACTCAAAAATATTGGCTTCGCATGCGAAACCGCGGCACTGCACAAAGCCAATAAAAATAACAGAATTCTTCTTTTCATTTATCTTTTCTCCTCATTTCCTTTCTTCCCTGTTTTAAGAAAATCTTGAAACAAATCGACCCATTCATCAGTGACAGGAATTAAAGAAACAATCAATTTTTTTGTTTCAAAATTATAGACTTTTATAGAATCTTTTAAAGGTGAAATCCTTAATGAAAAAGTCTCGGTTGGATTGGGAAAATTTTCAAGGTCCGTGCATTTTGCGGAAATGTCAGACCAGTCATATATTTCAGTGGGAAAACATGTAATAATATAATCTTGATTTTTCTTTTCAATTCTTTTTATGAGAAAATTATAGCCATCACGACCTAAAAACCTTATGTTTAGAAGCACATTTGTAAAGTCAATTCCAAATGGGTAAGAAGCGTAGTCCTCATACCAATAGGTGTCCGAATCGGCAAAATACAAATCTTCCGTCACTGGGAGTTTTTTGTTTATAAAGCGTATTGCCTCTTTTCGCGACAGATCTATTACATCTTTATACCAATCGGCAATCCATATAATTTCATTGTCTCTGTTTTTTCTTAACAGGTAATTGGGCAATATGTCGGATTCTTTTATTGCCACGTCATCTGCCGAAATCCAATTTCCTTTATAACCAGCAAATATATAATCGTCGATTGTATAAATAACTCCCTCTACGGTGGCAGTCTCGCCTTTTTTGATTTTTTTACCAGTTTTTTTCCAACTGCCATCTATAACTTCAGTTTCATTTAACGCATAATATGTATTAGCTGTCTTGATAAAACCTTCCGTATAATCAATTTGAAAATCAATGTTTGAGAATCTCGTTTCTTGTGAGTATCCCATAGCGATGCTACAGAATAAAAAAGCTAACAGAATTCTTCTTTTCATAAAATCTTAAATTCAAGCAATGAAGGAATTTTCAGATTCGTTCATTGCTTGAGAAAATCATTTCGCAACAAAGTGTTGGCGCAGAGGGAGAGTTATCCCTCCCTGCAAAAAAATTATTTTACCGCTTCGAAAATCATGTCCGCCACGAAAACTGCCGCCAAAATCCAAGTTACAATTGTAATGTCTTTTGACTTTTTTCCGGCGCATTTTGTGATGACGTAGGAAATCATTCCCCATGCGATTCCTTTTGAAATCGAGTATGAGAACGGCATCACCATGATTGTAATGAACGCGGGGATTCCTTCCGTCGGGTCGCCGAAGTCAATTTCCGTGACAGATTTCATCATCAAAAATCCGACGAAAATCAAAGCCGGAGCTGTGGCCGCCGCAGGAATGAGCGCGAAAAGCGGAGTGAGGAAAAGCGAGAGCAGGAACAAAACGCCGGTTACGACCGAGGCAAGACCTGTGCGCGCGCCTGCCGCCACGCCGGAAGTTGATTCGACAAATGAAGTTACCGTGGAAGTTCCGAGGCACGCGCCAACGACTGTTCCCACTGAATCGGCGAGCAACGCGCCTTTGACATTTTTCACGTTGCCGCTTTCGTCTTTGAGATTGCCTTGTTCAGCCACGCCGAGCAAAGTTCCGATTGTGTCGAAAATGTCGGTGAACAAAAATGTGAAAAGCACGACGATGAATTTCAAAATCATTGCGCTTGAAGAAAATGCTTCGCCGAACGCGAATTGGAAAAACAGCGGCGCGGACGGAGCGGAAAATGGTTTCCAGTTTGGCGGAACACTTGTCACGCCGAACGGAATTCCGACAATCGTTGTGATTATGATCGCAATCAAAATTGAGCCGGGAACTTTCATCACGTAAAGCACGATAGTAAGAATGAGTCCGATGATTGCGACAATCGCCGCTTTGTTTTCCGCCGTAAAATTGACGAAGCCGATGAGCGTTCCTGTCTGCGTGGAAATGATGCCAGCGTTTGCCAAACCGATGATCGTGATGAAAAGTCCGATTCCAGCTGCGACCGCTTTTTTGAGCGATGTCGGAATCGATTTGATTATCGCTTCGCGCACGCCGAAAAGCGAAAGCAAAATGAAAATGATACCTTCCACGAAAACCGCCGTGAGCGCGAATTGCCAAGAGCATCCCATTCCGAACACGACGGAAAAAGTGAAGAATGCGTTGAGTCCAAGTCCCGGCGCGAGAGCCACGGGAAGATTTGCGATGAACGCCATCACAAGCGTCGCGATTCCCGAAGCGATTGCCGTGGCAGTGAAAACCGCCTCGAACGTCATTCCGTTTCCGCATTGTCCGAGGATTCCCGGATTTACGGCGAGAATGTAGACCATCGCAAGGAATGTAGTTACGCCGCCCACAACCTCGCGTCCAACTGTAGTTCCGTTCTCTTTGAGTTTGAAGAACTTCTCCATAAAGTGAATCTCCTTTAAGCTGCCAAGCCCCCGAACGGAAGGCGGCCGCCAGCCTTAAAGCGACCGCGACAAACGGATAACCGAAAGCCCTTGCAAGAATGCTTTCATTATAGCGTAGAGTTCATTTTTGTACAACTGAGCGGAGGAGGGGAAAGCTTTCCCCTCGCTCCAGTCCGCTCGCGCGGTCTTCCGCTACCCCTTTTCCGGTGGCTGCCGCCCCCAAGCCCCTGCAAAAATAAAACCTCCGCGCAATTATTTCTGCGCGGAGGTTCGGGCATTTTTTCATGTCGATTTTTCAATGACGAGAAAAAATTATTTTTTCGCAGACGTTTTCTTTGTAGCAGTCTTTTTTGCGGCGGGCTTTTTCGCGGCAGGTTTTTTCTCCGCTTTTGCCGCTGGCTTTTTTTCTGCCAATGAGGTATCTACAATTTCGGAAGTGGCGTTGTTTTGAATGGACATAATTCCAGATTTGCACGCCTGCAATGTCGTGTAACTTTCACCCCATACAATGTTCTTTCCGTTGGAGGCGATCAGGCGGAATCGATATTCCTTTTTCCTGTCTTGATAGACTTCATACTTCGGCTTTTTTTCTTCGGCGTAGCCTCTTACAGTCTGATCTTCAATTGGCGATTTGGCAAGTTTTTGCAAACTTTCGATTGCTTTTTTGCAGCTCACTTTCGTCGTGTATGATTGCGATGTGCAAATCACTTGTCCATTTGACGCTTCAAGATTGAATTTGTATCCAACCTTTGTTTTTGCGATGACATACTTTCCCATGGGAATCTCCTTGAAATTAGGTTATATAAATAGTATAAATCCGTTTTTAAAATAATGCAAACAAAAAAATAAATTTTTTTTTATTCGTGCCTCGGGATGTGTTGATGAAAGACAAAATGAAAAAAATGTGATAAGATAAAATTATGAAATCGCTCGACCGTTTGATTGAAATTCTTTCCGAAGAACGCCGCGAAAAAATGCCGCCGCTTTCAGAATCGGAAAAGCCGCAATATTTTCGCGCATTGTGCAATCTCCGCATGCCAAATCCTGCGACGGAAGAATTTATAAAATTGCAGGACGAATATCTTTCCGAGCAAACGCAAAAACGCGGCATTGTGGACGTCGCAAAACTTGATTATCGCGGCGGAATCGCTTTGTGGCAAGGCGACATCACGTGCCTCAATTCGGATGCGATTGTCAACGCATGCAACAGCAAATTGCTCGGATGTTTTCAGCCGCTTCACAATTGCATCGACAATTGCATTCACTCTTTCGCAGGAATTCAAGTGCGACTTGATTGCCAAAAAATTATGCAGGGCGGCGACGAGCCGAACGGAAAAGTAAAAGTCACTGGCGCGTACAATTTGCCGAGCAAATATATTTTTCACACCGTAGGTCCGATCGTCGCTGGAAAAGTTACGGCGCAAAATGAATCCGATTTGAAAAGCTGCTACATTTCATGCTTGGGAAAAGCGAAAGAAATGAATTTAAAAAGCATCGCGTTTTGCTGCCTTTCCACCGGCGTGTTCGGCTACCCGAAAGACGAAGCCTGCGCACTGGCAGTAAAAACAATCAAAGCGTGGCTCGCACAAAGCAGCTACAACATAAAAATTATTTTCAATGTCTTTACCGACGAGGACAAAAAATTTTATGAACGCGAACTTACTTGAAAAATTAAAATCAAAAATCGAAAACGCGCAGGCAATTGTAATCGGCTCGGGCGCAGGACTTTCCACTTCGGCAGGATATGTCTACAGCGGAAAACGCTTTCACGAAAATTTCAGCGACTTCGAAGCGAAATATAATTTTCACGATATGTATTCAGGCGGATTTTATCCTTACGAAACGCTCGAAGAAAATTGGGCGTACTGGTCGCGCTATGTTTACTTGAACAGATTTTGTCCGCCGCCAATTCCAGTCTATGAAAATTTGCTCGAACTTGTTCGAGACAAAAATTATTTTGTGATAACGACGAATGTTGACCATTGTTTTCAGCGAGCGGGCTTTGACAAAAAGCGAATGTTCTACACGCAAGGTGACTTCGGGCTTTTTCAATGCAGCATGCCTTGCCACAAAAAAACTTACGACAACGAAAAAATTATTCGCCGAATGTTTGCCGAGCAAAAAGAAATGAAAGTGCCGAGCGAACTTGTTCCGAAATGTCCAAAATGCGGAAAGCCGATGGCGATGAATTTGCGCGCGGACGAAACTTTCGTGGAAGACGAAGGCTGGCAAAAAGCGTGCGAGCGTTACAAAACTTTTTTGGCGCAAAACAAAGAAACAAAAATTCTATTTTTGGAATTGGGAGTCGGCTCGAACACGCCTGGAATCATCAAATATCCGTTTTGGCAGATGACGCAAAATTTCAAAGACGCTTTTTATGTTTGCATTAACAAAGGCGAAGTTTTCATTCCGGCCGAAATCAAGGAAAAATCGCTCGGCATCGATAGCGACATCGGCGAGATTTTGAAGCAGCTACAATAAAGGAAGCGACTTTTTTTTACTTAAAGCGATTTTCATTTTTGCAAAATCAATTCCGAGATTTTTTCATCCGTCAATCTTTCGAATGCGGCGCGCGCGTTCTTCGTGATGTCAACAAATTCGCCTGTTTCCGCGAAAAACAAAATGCAACGTATTTTGCTTGCGTCGCCTGCCG
The DNA here is from genome assembly GCA_947174385.1 of uncultured Treponema sp. GTDB lineage: Bacteria > Spirochaetota > Spirochaetia > Treponematales > Treponemataceae > Treponema_D. The sequence continues at coordinate 6,970 of CAMWIU010000032.1, read as the reverse complement.
TGAACAAATCCGCCGCGACTTTTTGATAGCAACCGATTTGGTTGTAATAATTTTTTTCGTCTGGCACGGAATCTGTTTTATAGTCGAGCACGGTGTAGCCGCCATCGGCGTTCTCAAAAACCGCGTCAATCGTTCCTGTAAAAATATACGAATGAATTTTCGTTTTGAATTTGTATTCGGCAAAAAAGGCGCGCTTGTTTTGCAAGGCATCGAGCGCAGGATTTTTTTCTTTTTGCTTGATAAATTTTTTCAAGATTTCGCAAAATGTTTCAAGCAGAATTTTTTTGTTCGCATCAGAAATTTTTTGCACGAGAGATTCGTCGAAAAAATAATTTTGCATGCTGATTTTTTCCGGCAAAAATTCGTTTGGATTTTTGCTCCAGGCTTCCATGAAACTGTGAAACAAAGTTCCGTATTCATTTTTGAGAAGCGCGGCGGAATTCACAAAAGAATTAATTTGCGGGTAAGAAAAACTTGCAGGCGTTTCGGACGCATCATTTTTTTGCGAAGAAGCGGCGGAAAATTCTTGGCGCGTTTTTTCTTCCAGCGCGCTCGGCGAAGTGCGCAAGCGCGGAACTTTTGGCGTGGCGATAATTTTTTCAGCGTCGAGCGAATTGTACAAAGCATTTTGCTCGCAAAGAATTTTGTTGTAGTTTTCCACGCTCACAGGATGCGAATTCGTTTGCAAAATGAATTGCGATTTTTCGAACAAATCAATTTTTATAAAATCAAACGGCGCATCATTTTGATTGCTTTCATAAAAATCAAAAATGTTCAAAAGCAATTTTGATTTTGCCGCATCGCTCAAACCTTTTTCGCCTTTCGCCCATTCGCCGACAATGTAGGCGTGATTTATGGCGCGCGTCGCCGCAACATAAACGAGCCGTTTGAATTCCGCGGCGGATTTTTCTTTTTCGAGCGACTGAACTTTTCTTGCAAAATAATTTTGTTGAAGCGAATTGTAAATCACGACTGGCGCGAAATTTTCTACGGCATAAATTCTTCCGTCAAAATTTTTCGTGCTTTCTTTTGCATTCGCGCAGCCACAAACGAAAACATAACGAAATTCCAAACCTTTGCTTTTGTAGATTGTCATAATTTTCACGGCATCTTTTTTTTCGGTTTGATAATTCACTTCCTTCGCATCAAGCTCGGAATTTTCATTGCGCGAATTTTCTTGCAAGACATTCAGCTGGTCGATGAACCATGCGACATCTTTGTTTTGCGCGTCGGCGGCGCGAGCAAGTTCGAAAAGCAAATCGTATTGTTCTTCCATGAGATTTTCGGTTTGCTTCCATGCGCGCGCAGAATAGCCGTTTTCGTATTCGCATGTTTTTGTCCAAAGCGGCGCGTAGCGATATCCGAATTCATACCAAAATTCCGTAATGCTTTGCGCGATTGGCTTTCGAAGAATTTCATCTCGAATTTTGTTGAAGAAATTTTTTGCTTGCAAATATTTTTCAAAATTTTTTTCGGAAATATTTTCGGCAATTTTTTCTTCCAAAGTTTCGTCGAATGCGTTTTTCATTTCCGCGCTTGATTTGTTTGAATCTGATTTTTTTGTCAATGCGAGAATTGTTTGCGCGGCTTGCAAATCCATTCCGCAAAATGGCGAGCACAAAAACGCGCAGTAGCATTTCCTGTCGCTCGGATAAACGCAAAGTCGCAGCGCGGCATAGATGTCGTTCACAGGAGCTTCGGCAAAAATGTTCGCTTCTTGATCCATCGAAAACGGAATGTTGAGCAAAGAAAAAATCCGCGCGAAAATTGGATAGTCCGTTCGGCTTTTTACAAGAATCGCAAAATCCTTAAACGGAATTTTTTGTTCGCCCGAATGAAGTTCCAAAATTTTTTTTGCAATAAAATAAATGCGCGATTCTTTCGCTGAAAGGCACGTTTTTTTTTCGGCGGCATTTTTTTCGCTCGTGTTCAACATGCAAACATGAATTCTGTGAAGCGATTTGTCTTCAAACTCAGGCGGACTTTTTTCGAGAAAATCTTTTTTTGCGGGAGGAAATTTCGCCGCCGCGTTTTCATCGTAAGTCGCTTCGAAATTTTTTTTCTCGGAATTCGTTTTGGAAAAGACAGAATAATCTTTGCATTTTTCAGGCTGTCCAATCGCGCCAAAAAATTTGTTGAACTCGTCGAGCAAAATTTCATCGCTGCGATAATTGTTCGACATGTGCAAAATTTTTCCGCCGATTTTGTCTTTCAATTCGTTGAAAACCGCGACATCTGCACCGCGAAATTTGTAAATCGACTGCTTTTCATCGCCCACAAAAAAAAGTCGGTTTGGCATTATCTCGCCCGTGATTTCCAAAATGTCTTTTTGTTCGTTTGGAAAAAGCTGCTCGCCGTTTTCGTTTTTGCGCGAGATCAGCAAAAGCAAATCGCGGTTTGCGCCGTTGTTGTCTTGAAATTCGTCGATCATAATTTTCGTAAAATTTTCGCGCTGCTCTTTTCGAATCTGACCTTGGTCGTACAAAATGCGCAACGCCAATTTTGCCGAATCCAAAAAAGTGAGCGAGCCGCTTTGCCGTTTGTGCGAATTCACTTCTTCAACAAAATCGTCAAGCAGCGAATAAAGTTCGCGCAGATTTTCATAATTGAAAATAAAATCAATCGCATTGAGCGCGTCTTGCGCAATTCCATTTTCACCGAAAAGTTTTTCGTGGCATTCGAGCACTTGCGACAATTTGCTTGATCTTGTATTGAGCTCCACATCAAGTTCGTCGAGCAAATCCACAAAACGCCGAACGTCTTCGCTCGCAGCCCAGCAAATCGCGCTTTCTTCTTCCGAAAAAATGCTCGGAATTTTTTGTGATTTTATTCGCGCGAGCAATTCAGCGGAATCTTCCCAATTTTGCATCGCGCTTCGCAATTTTTTTATTTCTTTTGATTCTTTCGGCTTTGCTTCGATTTCTTCGAGCGCGATTTTCAAATCCGAAATTCCTGCGAACATTTGCGCGAGCGCAGAATCATTTTCAGAAAATTCTTGTGAAATTTTTTTCGCCTGCTTTTTCAGGCTTTCTTTGAAAACCGCGCATCTTTGCAAAAGTGAATCGGCAAGCGAAGTGTGCTTTTCTGCGGCTTCGCAAAAATATTTTGTTGCGTCCTGAAATTTTCCCGCTTCGCTGATCCATTGAATTGACTTCGCTTCACGATGTTTCATTATGAAAGAAAAAGCAAGCTCGCGAATTATGCTCGAAGTGTCGGCCGCACCCACGGAAAAATCTGGGCGGATTCCGTAAAGATTCGCCGCCTGCTTTACGATTTCCATGCTGAACGAATCGAGCGTTTGAATGTGCGCCTTGGAAAAATTTTCGATGGCTTTTTGCGCGCGATTTTTTTCTTCGCATTCGGGCAATTCTTCCGCGAATTTTTTTAGCGTGAGATAAATGCGGCGGTACATTTCGGCGGCGGCTTTTTCCGTAAAAGTCAAAGTGAGAATTCTTTCAACAGAATTTTTCGAATCGGACATCACAAGATATGCGAAGCGCGTGGCGAGCGTTTGCGTTTTTCCGCTTCCCGCGCCGGCCGCTACAATTGTATTTTCAAGCGAAGTGGCGACTTTGGCTTGGTCGCTGTCCGGCGTTTTTGAAAGGTAAGGCTTTGCAAGCAATTTTTTCGTTTCCATCAATTTTCCTCCGCACTGGATTCTGAAATTATTTTAAATCCTGCCGTGTTGTAAATTGTGCGGCAAATTATTCTGTAATCGCAAGCCGCATTTTTTTCTTTGCCCGCGCAATTTTCGTCTTTGAGATTTTGCACGGAATATTTTGCAGCGTTTATCGCGTCGCACATTTCTTCAACGTATTTGTCAAAAAGCGGAATCGTGAATTTTATAAAATCTTCGCGCGCGGCTTGCGTTGTTGAAGTCTTGCCTTCTTTTGTGATCACTTCTTTTGCTTCTTCTGAAAGCGATTTGATTTTTATTGGAACAAAACGCGCGGACGAAATTTCATCATCTGAATTCGCTTCGAAAAGTTTGAAATACATCGGCATTTGAAAATCGCCGAGTTCATCATCTGCTTCAGGAAAATCCTTCAAAGTGAGCTTGCTGCTTGGAATCGAACTGCGCGTATTTTTAAAATCCACAATCGCAAAATCTTCGCCGCTCGAAAGAACGCAGTCAATTTTTCCGTCGAGAATTATTTTTTCATTCATTTCAAATTGCGCTTGCAAATTTTTTTCCACGCCTTGAATTTGCCAACCGCCGTAAAGATTTTTTTGACAAAACCAGCGCAAAAAATTAATTATCGTTTCCACGAAAATTTCAGTTTGCGAAATAAGAATTTCTTGTGCCAAAGAACTTTGCGTGAACGCGCGTGATTGTGCGAACGGCAAAATTGTTTTGCCTTCGTTTTCCAAAGAAATTTCTTCTGCGCCGTCGCGCACGATTTTTCGAATTTGCTCGCGGATTTTTTCTTCGTCAAAAAGTCGCTTTGTTTTTTCGTCCGTGAAGGGAAGGCGCGGCGTTTGCTTTAAATACAGTTCCAAAATTTTGTGATTTATCGAGCCTGCATCATAGCGTTCGAAAATGTCCGTGTCGAGCGTGTCTTCTTTGAGTGCCAAAATATTTTTAAAAATCCATTTTCGCGGACACGAAAAAAAAGTTTTCATCGCGCTTTGAGAAATAAATATTTTTCCATTTTCCGAAACGCTTTCGAAAATCTTTTTTTGCATGAAATCCGAAACGCCGTCGCCGTCCGCATCGCAATCAAATCCATTCGCGGCAAAATAAAAATCAAATCCATTTTTTATTTTCGCAGAAATTTTTTGCGGAAAATTTTTGGAAGCATTCGATTTGCTTTGCAAAAATTTTTTCTCTTGCTTGAAATAATCTTCGCCGTCCAAATCTTCGTCAAAATCGCAAGGCTTTTCTTGCGTCGAAAGCGTGGCGTAAGGAATTGCGAAGCCGTCCAAAGTTTCTTCGGCAATGCTGAAAACGCAGTCGCCAGTTTTGTTGTATGCGACGATGTAACTTTGGCTTTCATCGTTTTGCGAAATTTTTTCGTCGAGCAAAATTTTTCGTTTTTGCGGCGGCAAGAAATTCAAAATTGGATTTTCAACGGTAATCACGTTTTGGCTTGCGTTCAAAACAAACTGCTTCGGAATCGCCGCCATCGCGCTCAACTTGTACGGAAAAATCGAAACGCCTTCATTTTGCTTTTGCTCGGTGTATTGCGTCGTTTCAATTTCGTTCAGGAAAAATTCAAAATGCGAAATTTCTTTTCCGCAAAGTTCGGGAAATTCTTTTTCAAGCGCGATGAGTTCATCGAGCTTTTTTATGCAGCGCGAAAGAATGTTGTTCGCATTTTGCGGCATCGATTTTTTTTCGACGAAAAATTTCGCTTCGAAACCTTCCTCGCCAATCCAATTATTTTTTATCGCCGAAAAAGATTTTGCCTTGCAAATCGCGTTCACCGAATTTTTCAACTGCTTGTAAAATTCTTGCGCTTCAAAATAAAATTCGTTTTGAAATTTTTTCGCTTCCGGCAAATCTTTCAGCCAAGGATCCACAATTTTTTCGTTTGAATCCGTGTACTGGCAAAAACATTTCAATTCCGAGCCAAGCCGAACGAGCGTTTGCATTCCCGCAGGATTTTTCCACGGAACATTATGGTCGAGCGCAAACGAGCGCACTTGCGAAAACGCGAACGCGCTTTCAAAGCAATTTTGCATTTTTCGAAAAACCAAGCCCGCGCCAGTTTTTCCGAGCATCGTTCCGGCGCGCGTTACAAAAGGAATGTCGTACAATCGCAACTCACGCTCGACATACGGAAGATAATCTTCGATTTTTGGAACGCTAATGGCGATGCAATTCCACGGAATTCCTTCGGCGTTTTCGCGCAAAATTTTCAGCGCGGTCATTCGCAATTCTGCGCGCATCGAAGTGTAGTAACTCGCGCAAATTTTTTGTTCGGAATTTTTTGCGTCGCTTTGCAAATGAATCAAATTCAATTTTCCTTTTTTTTCTTCCGCTTCCAAAATTTCGCGGTATTCAACATAGTCGTCCAAAAGTTCGGGATAAAAAATTATGTAGCGATTTTTGTCGAGCGGATTGAATTTGAGCTGCTGCCAAGTGGGTTCAAAAAGATTTTTTTCTTGCAAAAAATTCGCATAAGTTTCGTAAAGTTTCAAGTAGTCGCGATTTTCGGGAGTGTCTTGCGCGGCCGCCAATTTTTCTTTTCCGCTCGAATTTTTTTCAATGAATTTTTTTTGCGACATCAATTTGTGCCACGAGCCGAGCGAAGGCAAAATCTGCGAAAGCCAATCCGTGAACGCGAGCGCATTTTCCGCGTAGTTCGGATTGATGAGCCGCTCAAAAAAATGACGGGCTTCGTCGCCCGAACTTTGCGCGGCGGATTTTTCTTCTTTGATTTTTGCCAAAAGATTCCGCGCAAAAAGTTTTCGCAAAAGCCCGGGAATGGAACGCGCATCTTTTTCCTGAACGCTTGCCGCCGCGCCTTTGAATTGATCCCACGCGATGAAACGGTCGGCGGCCAAAGTTTTGGGCCAGCCTTCCACGCCTTCCATCTGCACGATGAAATCCGTCCAAGTGTCCACGGCGATGCTCGTGTTAAAAACAAAAACCGCGCTTTTGTCCGCAATGTTTTCTTTTAGAATTTTCGCGATTTGCGTTTGCGAAATTTTTTGATACGCTTTTTCCATGAATGAAATTATATCACACGAAAAAAAAATGGAAAAGCGAAAAGGCGATTTTTTTAAAGCCCTTTAATCGCAAGGCTTCGCTTTGAATTTTTTCCGCACAAATTAGAAAAATTTTGCTTTAAAAATTGGCACGGATATTTTATAATATGATATTGAAGCAAATGAAAATTGAATTGATTTCCGAAAATGAAATAGGAGCCGCGCTCGATTTTATCGCGCCGTTTGAAAATGAATGCGTGATTCTTGCGCATGAAATTTTGCACGGCGCGAAAAATTGCTATGCGGTAAAAAATGA
>CAMWIU010000031.1 GCA_947174385.1 uncultured Treponema sp. | reverse complement strand
GCCCGAGGTAGCTCTGCCCGATAAAATACTGCGCGAACGCGTCGTTGGGCTTTCCGGGATTGTACGGCGTTTGCTTGGTGAATTCTTCAAATGTCATCTTTTTTTCTCCTTGTTTATTTTTCGGCTTTGCGGAGAGGGCGGATGTGAGCGCAACCACCGCAAGCGCGACAAAAATGATTTTTTTCATGTTCATAGTTCCTCCGTTATTTTCCGGGCTTCAACTCCCCGTAGAAATATGCGGCAGTCGCGCCACCGTCTATCAGGAAATCCGCGCCCGTAATGAATGCGCCCTTGTCGCCCAGCAGAAGTTCCGCCACGTTCGCAACTTCGTCGGCAGTGCCCGGACGATGCGCGGGACATTTGGCGAACATATTCTTGTAGAAGTCCCCGCGAATGCCGTTGAACTCGTCGATCGCAAGCGGCGTTACGATAATGCCGGGCGAAATGGAATTGATTCTCGCGCCGCGCGCTCCCCAGCGGACGGCCTCGAACATGACGCGCTTTTCGTTGCAGCGTTTTGCCATCTGGTATGCGTGAAGCGTGTCGCGGATATTTTCGGGGCGCAAGATTTCAAGCTGCAACAATTCTTCGGTGGGCGTGGTGGCAAGAAGTTCGTCTTCTTCGGACGTGAGTTGTTTCATCCGATGCCCCGACTGGCTCGAAATCGTCACGCCGACTCCGCCCGTTTTGATGACCTTGCCCACTTCTTCCAAAAGCACAGCCGTACCGTACAAATCCACTTTGAGAATCGCCTCCACAGGCGCTTGGCTCGGCGACACTCCCGCCGCGTTGACAAGATACGCAATCTCGCCGTATTTTTGGCATTCGGCGATGATGCCTCGTATCGATTCGCGGGAAGAAATGTCCGCCGCAAAAGGCGCGCAGTCAAAGCCCGCGTCCGTCATAATTTTGCAGATTGCCTCGGCGTTTTCGATTTTCTTGTCGCCCACGACGATCTTTTTTCCGTAGCCTATCCTGCGGGCAATCGCCATCCCAATCTGCCCCGCGCCCGTAAGCAGCACAACGTCCTTCATTTTGCACCTCGCTTGTTCGATTCATTTTAGCAGGGGAAAACGAATTATGTCAAATACTTTGTTTGCATTCAAAAAATATGCATTTCAAGCATAGGCGAGAAAACACGATTTTATGGCATAAATTTCGCCGCTTTTTTCCGCATCGCGCGAATTGTTGCGACGCGAAAAATGCGGCGGCGTGAGAGAACGTTTGAAAGAGCCTTGCGGATTCCGCCGCCTTTATTCCCCGCCAAACAGAAGGAAGGCGCCGAACACCCAGCCGGATATTTCCTTGCCGTCAACGGTCGCATTCACATGATACCAATACGACGTTTCGCCGTCAATCGTATCTAATTCTTCAGTCTTCATATCGACTGAAACATCAGCTCCGCTCCCCAACTTTCCTACCACTTCGCCCGTTTTCGGAGCGTCGCGCACATTCACATTCTCGCCCTCCTCACAATCTAAACCGGGGTAACCAATTTCCGGCAACTTGACAATGGTCATTGGCGGCGGGAACAAAAGTGCTTCGACATCTTCAATATATTCTTTAATAGGATTACTAACAGGCAAGCCGGAGGCAAGGCTCAAGTATTCGCGCTTCATGTCGTCGTCCTTTGTCGTCTGCGCCAGTTTCACAAGCTGAGCCGCCTTCACATCGTCCTTGTTCACGCTGAGTTTTTCATTCCATATCCACCGCGTCCTGACAACCGAAGCGGCGGCATCGTAGAACTTGATTTCATTAATATGAAAATACGAACCACTTGCTCCAGTAGGAACTACGAGCGTACCGCGTTCAAGGACCGCGTTGCGGAATGAGGAAACGCGCCCTTTGTCATACAGAACGGCATCTCGCGTGATGACTCCGACAACTTGTTCGATAACCGCGCATTCGTTCGTCAAAACAAAGTAATCCTTGCCCTGATAGCGCACCTTGTAGAATGTCCTGTCCTTGCTTGAGCCACCCTTCCATACCCAGTCCGCCTTGACAGGCTCGTGGGAAAGGATTTCAAATTCCGTGCCAAGAGGGATTTCCGCCGCCCATTCCATTCCGAGGCTTGTCTGCTTTTTGAGCGAGCCTCCGTTGCGGAGCATGATGCCCCGGTCTGTCGCCGAAGCAAGAAACGTGGCACACAAGCACAAAACCGTGCATACTGCTGAACATATCAATCTTTTCATTTCACTTTCCTTAAAATATAATTTTCGGACGGTCGCATGCTGCGTCAACGCCCCCAGTCTTCCATATTTTCAAGAATGATTTCAAGCTCATCCAAAACTTCCGGTTTGATTTTGTCTTCCAGTTCTGCCACGCGCGCCCAAGTAGCGTACTTTTCGACGGTATATAAATCGGAAGCAAACTGCCGTTCCAATACATACATCTTTTTGCCGTATGGCGTTGTTCCGTCGTAGACAAAGACGCATGCAAAATCATTCTCCGCAGCATCAAAAGAGTGCGCGAGCATCTCGCCGTCCTTCGCGACGGTCTTTGTCATGGTCGCCATGTCGGGCGCAGAAAAAAGATGCCCTTCATCTACCGACACGCAGCGATAGCTTCGCACAGCAACAAATATAGGCCGCGTCCAATAGTCTTCGCCATCGACCGAAACTCGCACGAACACCAACGGATCTTCTTTGCCGTTCTGAAGCCTGCGGACAGCTTCCTTTTCAACAGGCTCTTTGCCGTCCGTGTTTTTGCAATACACAAACACGGAATCTCCCGCCCGCGTTTCCGCCGAGGCGATCATCTTTCCCTCGCTGTTCTCGCGGTAAAGCGTCCAGCCTGTTAGTATCATTACGCTATCGACTTTTTCATACTGGACTTCTTCCGCCACCTGCTGGGCGGCTTCTTCCGCGAGCAGTGCCAGCATTTGCTCGTCTACTTGCGCAGCGTCCGCCTTTTTTTCCGAGCACCCGCAGAACGCGAGCGCGCAAAATGCAAAAACGGCCGCAAGCCTTGTTGTCTTGTTCATATCGAACTCCCAAAAAAGATAAAAAATAATAATAGGAGTATAACAAAATTTCCGCATTTCGACAAGCGAAATAGCGAAATGGCGTTCAGTGCCTGACAAAAATGTTTATCAACTCATCTTCCGCAATGTCAAATAAAAATTCGTATACCGTGCCCGAAAAATCTTCTTTCCTGATTTTTCCAGTTGCGACTCCTGCAAAAAAATTGTGCACATCGGCGATTGAAGGATTTTCAAAATTGTAGTCATGCTGGCAGTCATAAACGCTTTGCATCAAGGAAATTGATTTTTCTTCCTCGCCCGTCAAAAAAAGAAGGACAGCATACGGAACAATATGAGCCTCATCATTCGGATTTTTTTCAAACCACTCATCATAGACGGAACGCACGCTCGTGAAAAACCGCGCTTTCGTTATTTTGTCAAAAAAATATTGCGCGCGCAACGACTGGCATTTTTGGGCATAGCCTTTGTTCCAGTCGTGTCCGTCCACCCGAATCGCCATGTCAAACTGCCGCGCCGCTTCTTCATACCGCCCGTCATCAAAGGCAGCCCAGCCGTTCCGCAGATTTCTCTCCGCATTCTTGCAGGAAATAATTCCAGCGGCTAAAATGCAAATTAAAAGGACGTGTTTATTTTTCAAAAACAAGTGCCGCATTTACCAGCCACCTTCCATGAATTTTATTTCCTCTTTGCTTATAAAGACTCTGCACATCAGATTTTCCGAATTCATTTCCAAATCGGGAAAAAAGCCGTCATTGTTCCAAAACCATGGCATTGTGCCGCATTCTCCATAGAAGAAAAATCCAATTTTATCATAAGAATTATGGTTTTCATAATACTCTTTGCAGTAATTTGATAGAAGCCGATATATTTTTTTCTTGGAAATATGATTTTTCTTTACAATATAGAATTTATAAAACCGTTCACTATATTCATTATAATATTCATCGAGTCGTAAGTCTCTGAAAGTAATCTTTTCGTAATTAATTATATCTTCTTCAGGAACGCTTTTGTTTCCTTTGTATCTTATACTCGGATAAAACAAAGCAATATACATATCAATGTATACTGACATGTGTCTAACAAGACTCCGAATATAAAATGGAAGTATAATGACAAAGAGAACGAGTATACTTAAATTTATATACTTCTTTACATTTTTTCTATTCAATTTCTATTTCCAGCGTTTCTTTTGAATTTCCAATATTTATAATAATCTCATCGCCAAAAATTTTTATATATGAAACATCGCATTCTATTTTATTGTTTATTTCCATAAAGTTCAATGATTGCGGAGACCTTGTTATCAAAATCGGCTTCGCCTCATACATAAAAACATATTTTTCATCTTCCCGGGGAAGATACGCCAGGGAATTTTCATATTCTTTTTTTATGATTGAATTTTTGACTCTTTGATAGACAATCAGGTTTCGGTATGAAAAGCCATAGCCTTTTATAAGAATTACGGCATCTTTATATGCGCCCAAATAAGTGGGAAGCGGAATCGTGCTCATTTCGTTCTCCGCAATCATGGAATAATAAAACATGTCCTCGTATTTTGCATTGTCAATGGTCACGATGATCTTGCATCTTTCTTTGTCGATGACTTCATAGACGATGCTAGATTTGCCACCGACAATCACGTTTTGAGGAATGTCGCCGTGCATGTTTGACAGCGCGAAAAAAATCAACAAGGCAAAAAGCAATTTTTTATTTTTCAAGGAAACTCCCTATTTCCATATATTCGGCTGATTCGCTGTCCATATCCGAACAAATAGGCGGCTCGAATGTGGCGACGCCTTCGCAAAGATTTTCCTTCACGTAAAAAACCGAATCATAAAATTTCAGTTCTATTCCAAAATAGCCCAACGCATATTCGCCGGCATCCTCTCCGGACGGCACTTCCATTCCGTACAACGAAGGCAGCTGCTCCGCCGAATGCACCTTGTGTATCCTGCAATCGTTCCGCAAGTTGACACCGCTCCATGACCACAATTCGAAAACGTGATGGCCGGCATTGCGCCTTGCGCTTCCACAAATGAATCCACCTTGCGTATCCACTACAGGATTTGGTATGCTTTTGAAAGCCTCGCAACGCTCGAACAAGGACGCGGCGGCGTTCCATAAAAAGCAGTCCTTGTAAACCACGCCTTGGCTTCCGTAGCTTCCCAAATAAATCAGCAAATCGTCGTGCCCATCAAAGTTCACGTCGGAAAGCTCATATCTGCTTTCGACAAAAACGGCATTTTCAAGGGATTCCTGCGAATATCGATATTCAATTGTCTGCACGGTTTCGCCGCCGTTTTTCACGCGCAATTTTAAGCACTTGTCGCTTGCATCAAGTTCTTCAAGCTGTATTGAAACATGCCGTTCATACACATTCAGCGTGAAATCGCCGTCATTCGATGTGGCGAATGCGAGCGAGGAGAGAATCAAACCGATAAAAATTATAGCCGCTGTCTTTGCCTTAATCATTTTAAAAAAAATTTAACTTCGTGGGTATCGCATCCGTACAAAACATGTCACGCCACGGCAAACGCCGCAGCGCAACATGGCGTGGCTTGCTCAAAAAACCGCAACGCGCTGCGACGGTTACTTCTTCGACACACTCGCGTTTGCTTTGGCGATTTCTACGTCGGCTTTTGCGGCGAAATCCGCGTACTCCGCATTCACCGCGCCCATTGCCGTGAGGTACGGTACGAGCTTTTCGTTGATTGCGGCGAGGAGCGGCTTCTTTATCGAGTATGCCGACTCGCCCTTGGCGGTGAGCGCGGCGGTTGCGGTGTCGTTGGCGGCGTTGAACTCGTCCTGCGCGGTGCGGAGCGACGCAATCAGGTCGCCCACGCCGTCAAGAAGCTTGACAGAATCCGCAAGGCTTTCCGCGGCGAAGTCCTCCAGCATCGATTCAATCAAAGAAGATTCGCGCGCGTAGGTCTCATTCACAATCGACTTGCCGTACTTGTCGTAGGTGGCGAGCAGGCGTTCGGCGGCGGCTTTCTTTGCGGCGATGGGAATCGCCCCGTAGCCCGAAAGCAGCGTGCCGAGCGAGCGGATTATCTCGTCGCGCTTCGCGTCCGCGTCCTCGAGCGACCGGGACACCTTGTCCGCCTTGATTGCCGTGGTGATTTTGGCGGAGAGCGTCTCCACCTCGCCCATGATCGCCGCAAGCGCGGCATCCTTCGCGACCGCGCCGTCCCTGGCGGCGGCCTCCTTGTAGATGCGCACGAGCGCGTCCGATACGGTGTCCGCGTCGGTGATGCGGACGTTCTGTTTCACTTTTTTCACACGTTCCTCCTTCGGCGGATAACCGCCGTTACAACAGTATACCATATTTTTCCGATTTTTCCGTCACATGGCGGTGATTTTGGCGACAAATTTTTGTTTTTTGCTCATTTTTTCGTTGGGGAACGAAAAAATTTTTGTTTGTTGCTCACTTTCGCGTTGGGGGAAGCAACAAATTTTTGTTTGTTTGCCGTTTTTGTATCTGGGCAAGCAACAAATTTTTGTTTTTTGCTCGCTTTTGCGTTGGGGAAGCAACAAATTTTTGTTCGTTCGCCGTTTTTGTGTTTGGGCGAGCAACAAATTTTTGTTTGCTGCTCGCTTTCGCGTTGGGGGAACGAAAAAATTTTTGTTTGTTGCTCGCTTTTGTATCTGGGAGAGCAACAATTTTTTGTTTGTTCGCCGATTTCGCGTTGGACAAGCAACGGTATCACGCCGATTGCATCCTCTCCTGCATTGTGCGGCAGCCCGCGTTTTCCAATGCCGATTTTATCGCCACGGCAATTTCGTATGCCAAATTTACGGGAACGGCATTTCCAATCATCTTGTAAGCGTCGTCAACGCTGTCATAGACGAATGAGAACGAGTCGGGAAATCCCTGTACTCTGGCGGCTTCGCGCACGGTCATCCTGCGATACAAGTCCTCTTTTCCCCGCATGAATTCGCATTTGTTCAGCCCGACTTTCTGCATTTTCGGTGCCTGCGGGTGCAGCTGGCATTGCCGGCCGCTTGCCTGAACCGTGAATGCCTGCTCGTCCCATGCTTTTACGCGGTTGCGGCTCATAAAGATAGGCGAATATGCGCCCGTAAAATATTCGTTGTTGTTCACCGCGCTCGGGTTGTGCCTGTTTTTCTCCAAGGCGGGCACGGCGGTGTCTTTTAAATCCCAGATGATGTCTTTGAGGGTGATTTTGTCCTCGTCTTTTTCGGTTGACCCGTGGGGAAAAGAAAAGCTGATGTGCAGGTCGTTTCTAAAACCGATGTAGAATACGCGCTTGCGTTCTTGCGCGACTCCGTAATCTTTTGCGTTCACCAAGGTCAAAGAGACATCATAGCCCGTTTCTTTGAACAATGAGATGATATTTTTTACGGCTTCGGAGTGTCGTTTCGCAAGCATTCCGCTCACATTCTCTGCCAAAAAGAATTTTGGCTGCTTGTCTTTCAAAATGCGGATGTATTCGTAGAACAGTTTTCCGCGGGCATCGTTGATTCCGCGCAATGCCCCCGCTTCCGACCATGACTGGCAGGGCGGCCCGCCAATAATGCCGTCTATCTTGTCGGGAAAGTCGCTTTCTTTTATGGTGCGGATGTCGCCTTTGATGAGCGTTGTATTCGGGTGATTTTTCTCGAACGTTTCCCAAATGGTCGGGTCGAATTCATTTGCAACCGGGATTTCAAAGCCTGCTTTTTCAAAGCCCAAGTCCAATCCGCCGCACCCGCTGAACAAACTGATTAACTTCATTTTTCCGCCTCCACAAAAAAAGTGATGAGTTTTGCCTCCTTGAGCCGAGCGGGATTGTTCGGGTCTTTTATGCGGACATCAGAAATGGAGAGATTTTTGTGCTTGTCTGCAAAATCATATAGGTCGGGCGCATTCTCAAAGGAATTGAATTTATCGTTATTTATGATGCACATAAAATTGAATGCGTTTGAGGTATCTTGTTTGCAAATGTAATTGAACACGGTGAACGGGTTTTCGATTCCCCACATTCCACGGATTCTGAGATACGTGATTCCGAGCGGGTCTACATGGTTTACCCGTCCAAGTTCCTTGCTCTCCGAAAATTCGACAGTCCGAATTGACTCAACGCCCGTTTTTATCGTTGATTTTATGTTCTCATACGTTTCTTTTGACGCGCAATAATCTTCTCCGTACACGAACGCCAATGAAGTCAGCTTATTCCCGCCAACCACGCCGACGGCATAAACCATGTCTTTTTCCATCCAGTTCTCACATTCGCGGCAGGCTTTGCTAATCATCGGGCTGTCGGCGTACAGCTTCGCTTTGGGATAGCTGCTGTTTAGAGCCAGCGCAGAATCTTTGTTTTCGATTTTCTTTACTTCGATTGCGTCTCCGCCATGAAGCATACTGTCCGGCGGGTTGTTTTGGTTTCCAAGGTATGAGAACGTTGCGGAAAGGGCGGCATTCCGCATATTGGGGTCGGTTTCCTCGACCGTACCGGCGAACAGGTCTTTGATGTATTCTTCAAGGGCTTCGCCCATGCTGTTTGCCCGGTTGCGACTGTCGCCCGCGCGGATTAAATTGATTTTAGGATTCCGCACCAAATTCAGAATCGCGGAAATGATGTTGTTCATCTTACGATGCCTCCCGCTCGAATTTCTCCAAGTCCTCGGAAGTGACGCGCCACTCTTCGTTTACCAAATGCGGAATGTCCTCAAAAAGCCACTGGTAGCTGTCGTCTGAAAGCTCGTCTTTGTGGCTTCTGATAAATCGCAGATACTCCAACCTGTCGTCAATCGCAAAGTAATCGTCAATCTGCGTTTCCGTGAGTGCGTTGGAAAAAGACAAATCCCGCTCGTCGTCGGGCTTTCGTTGCGCGAACGGCTGCTCTTTTTCAATGCGGAGAATCTCATTGAACCAGCGCGAATCGTTTTTCCTGTCCATACTTATACCTCCCTGCGAATATAACCATGACGACTATACGATACCATATTCCGGCAAAAAAAGCGAGAGGACGGGCAATTTTCTCATCAACAAATCCCGACATCATTCCTCCTCAATTGGAAAATCATTTATTCCAGTCTTAAAATAGTTTTGCAATTTCTTTATCCATGTTTTTGAAACTGGCATCAATTCGACTATCAGTTTATTTGTTTCGTCGTTGTATAAAAACAAATGCCCTTCATTTTGTTCCAAACGTAGGACGAATTTCTCTCCATTGTTTACCCTGGGAAAATTTTCAAAATAACAAACATTGTCTTTATATTTATTATATAGAAGCCTATGGATTTACAATTTATGTAATAAGCCTTGTTCCTCTCAATGATTTTTTCAATCAAGAATTCTTGTACGCCCCAACCGTCCGTCGTTAAACATAGATACGTATTTTGAAATCTAAAGACACATGGATAGCTAAACGTATAGTCTTCATACCACCAACATTCTGCATCGGGAAGCCACTTGCCTTCCAAAAAAGGAGCGTATTTATAAACTACTTTTTTAAAATCATCACCTTGGCATTTTATGACTTCATCATACCATACAGGCACCCATTCATGTTCAGGACGAATTTGGTTGTAAACTATTTCCTTGTGAAAGAGGCTTGATTCGCTTATGTGCAAATCATCGGCATTGACCCAATAATCATTCTTGCCAATCATCAGGTAATGATCCGAGGTTATCGTCAAGTAGCAATTTTCCATTAACATATTCTTTTCTTCAGTGCCTACCAATTCCCAGTCATTTGAATAGACCATTGTGTTTTCAGTAGTGACATAGTGCAAATCTTGATTGCGGTAATAATTATTTTCCAAGATTCTGGATGAATAATGTTCTATCTGCGTGAAATCAATGTTGCTTTGAGCAAACACATTGCCGCAAAACAGAAAAACTGTTACAAAGATTTTTCCAAACTTCATGATTATTGCTCCTTAATTTGCGATTTTGCAACGAAGTGTTCTCGCAACAAGCGCGTAGCGCGAAGTTTCAAGCGAAAATCGCAATGATAAACGAGTTTTCGAGGAAAACTCGAAATTAAAATTGTCGCGCTATTTTAGCGACAATTTTTAACGTTCCCTATATTTCTCCCGCATCAGCGCGATGAACTTTTCGACGGCGGGACTGAAAGAATGCGGTTTTTTCCAGGCGAAAACGCTGTTGGAGCAGAACTCGGGTTCGAGCGGAACTGAAGTGATTTTGCTTTTGTCCCAAATGTCATCCTGCCCTTCTATGCCGATAAAAATTCCCAATCCCGCCAAAACCATAATCACGGAATTCATCGAAAGATTGCTTGTGAAAAGAACGTTCGCGTGCCGGAAATGTTCGCCGAACCATGCGGCAAGCTCGCCCTGCACGTTCATGCGGCGCGGAAGAATCAGAGGCACGTTCATAAGATCCTTTGCGGTCACGCTTTTTTTCTTTGCGAGCGGATTGTCGCTTCGCATTCGCGCCACCCATCTTTCGGTTTTTTCCAGCCTGATGAAATCGAATTTCTCAAGATCGACCGGCTCGAGCAAAACGCCGATATCGACCAAGCCTTTTTCCAAATATTCTTTTATCAAGTCCGCGGTGGCGGTGAGAATGTCATATTTTACGAGCGGATATTTTTCGCTGAATTCGCGGAAAAGCTCGGGCAAAAAGCTCACGGCGGAAATCTCGCCGCATCCGATGCAGATTTTTCCTTCCAAGTCTGCCACAGGCTCGTAGATTTCAGTCTTGGCTTTTTCCACGAGCGAAAGGATTTCTTCCGCCCGCCGGCTGAAAAAAAGTCCTTCGCCCGTGAGCGAGATTTTCCTCGAGCCGCGCTCGAAAAGCTTCACGCCAAGCTCGTCTTCCAACTGCGCCATTTGGCGGCTCAAAGTCGGCTGCGTCACGTTGAGCGCGGCCGCCGCCCGGTTCACGCCCTGCTCCTTCACCACCGCGAGAAAATATTTCAAAGTACGAATTTCCACGGGAATATTATAGCATAGAATTGGGAGATTTTCAAATAGATTTCTGAGCGAGAGATGCGGCGAGTTTCTTCAAAAACGCCGCGTTATTTCTTTTGCGAGCAGGAAAATTTAGCGTACGGATTTTCAATCATTGCCGCAATAAAATCCCTTGTAACTTCCAAATCCGAGCATGTATACAGCCATTGCGATAGCAAAGTCTTCTGTAGCAACATTCTGCTTGGCAGCCATTTCCTTCAGTTCATCGATAACAGTATCATGTGGAACGATTGTTCCATCAAGTTCTTTTACAGCCTTTTCAATTACAGATGGAAGGGTCATGCACATTTGATAAAAAGCATTTTCTTGTCCTGTTACAATAGCATAAAATTGATCAAGGCTCACTCTGCGAATCAGTTTGTGCCCGACTTTTTTCTTATCGACGGTGGTTTCCCATTTGATGTTTTGAGAATTCTGCGCAATGGTTTCCACCAAAAAACAAGCACAATCGTCATCATTTAAAAGCTGGTTTTGCATTTTGATAAAAGTCTTGCTTGCCGAAGCGGAATTCATTGTGTTGTGCTTGTTCTTCATTTCAACATAAACAGTGCGAACAATGCCCACTTCAGGAATGGCAATGCCGTCCGCATTTTCATAAACAACATCCCAGCCGCCTTCTTCACCGTTCTGCGGCACGTGGCAATTTTTTATATATTGAAAAATGCGCTGATGAAAATATCCAATGTCGTTATTGTTTGACTTGTCCCTTTGACGGAAAATTTCATTGCTCACAATTTCATCCCAAGAAGATTGATAAACGATTTTGTCGAAAATCAGCTTTATCGGGTCAATGATGTTTTTGTTAAAACGCTTCAAATCGAATGATTCGAGTTTTTCTCCGTATTTTTCAATTGTCGATTTTACATGGTTCGTAAAATCTTCTTCACTTATGAAATTCAATTTCCACATTATAAAATCTCCAATGCTTCTTTTATTTTAAGCGCAATGTCATAAGCCAAATTTACAGGAACGGCATTTCCGACCTGCTTGTATTGTTGTCCCACGCTGCCGCAAAATTGCCAGTCATCGGGAAAACTTTGGCATCTTGCATTTTCACGAATCGTAAACGGACGCGCTTCCAATGGGTGGCAGCGTTCGGTCTGCTTTTGGCTTGGAGAAGTGAGCACAGTCAAAGATGGCTCGTCAAGGCTCAACCTTCGCAAGATTCCAGTTCTTCCGCCTTCCATGTACCAACAGCTTTTCATATATTCCTTTGCGATATTTTCAGGAATGTCACGCCAATAACCGCCAGGAGGAACTAACTCAAATATTTTTCGTTTATATTCCGAGTAAGGCGTACCCTCACTTTTCGGACAGTCAAGCAGAACATCACGGAGAACCGGTTTGTATTTGTGAGGAACTGGAAATTCAAAAGAAATTTTTTCTTTCAAATCATTTCGAATGCCTATTGTGATAAGCCGTTCACGTTTTTGCGCGACGCCGTAATCCCATGCATTTAAAACTTTTTTGCAAATCGTATATCCCGTGCTCTCAAAAATATTCGTAATCGTTTTGTAGGTGCGCCCTCTGTCGTGCGTAAGCAATCCTCTTACATTTTCAAACAAAAACATTTTTGGCTGAAGCTGCTCCAAGAATTTTGCGTAATGATAAAACAAAGTGCCGCGCGCATCTTCCAATCCCAAACGTTTTCCTGCATAAGAAAAACTCTGGCAAGGAGCACCACCCGAAAGCAAGTCAAGTTCTCCCTCGGCAAGGGCGAAATATTCTTTCAAATCAAGGCGGGAAACATTCGCTATGTCGTCATTGATGACGCGCCAATTCGGACGATTGCACTTCAATGTATCTGCGGCATCTTTGTCCAATTCGACAAGCCCCAGTGTATCAAATCCCGCTTTCTCAATCCCGAGTGCCAATCCGCCCGCGCCTGCAAAAAGTTCTATCGTTTTAAACGGCATTCTCGCACACTTCAAGCCGAACTGTTCAAGTTTTTCGCCGTATTTTTCAACAGAATTTTTTACAGCAAGCATTCCCACACCTTTTGCATTTTTTACAATAAAATATATTGTATAATATTATTGAATTCTAGCGCGAATGTCAAACAATTTTCCGCAAAAAAATTACAATTGAAGCCAAGTATATTACATAAAACAACTCTGCAAAGATTTTTAAATCGCGCGCGGACTTCGGCGAGAACGAATTTCGCCACTCAACCTACAAAATCAAATTCACCAAAATTCCCGTGCCAAAAGAAAACGCCATCACAAACAAAATGTAGAGCGCGAAATTTTTCACGCCGAGCGCAATCTTGAGCGCGCCAAGGTTCGTGATTTTCGTGGCAGGGCCGGTTATCATAAAAGCCGCCGCGCTTCCCGCGCTCATTCCGTTTGCAAGCCAGTCGAGCAAAAGCGGAATCGTGCCGCCGCCGCAAACATAAAGCGGAACGCCGACCGTCGCCGCCATCAAAACGCCGAAGCCTTCGTTCCTTCCGAAAAGCCGCGCGACGACATCTGCGGAAACGTAACGCTGAAAAACCGCGCTCAAAAAAATTCCGAGCAAAAACCAAAATCCAGTCGCGCGAACATTCCGCAAAACATTTTTCAAATATCGCAGGAAAAAATTTTTGACCGTGTCCTTTTCGCGAGGATCGCCGAACGCGCTGAAATCGAAAAATTTTCTGGGCGTTCCCGCAAGTCCTGAATCGGACTTGCGGTCGGGCTTTTCGCACTTCCGCTCTCGCTCCATTCCTCCACTGCGTTTCGGAACGCCTTCGGCGGTGCTACAATCCCTAACGCGATGCGGAAATCGCCTCCTGCGATTTCCGCAATAAATTTTCACGACAAGCCCCGCGACGATTCCGCACAAAAAGCAGCTTGCGATTCGCACCGCAAGAATTTCCGGGCCAAGCGCGACGCTGTAAACAATCAGCTGCGGATTCAGCAAAATCGAACTCATCATGAACGCCGCAAGAAAATCGTCCTTAACGCCTTTTTTGGAAAACGCCGCGCAAATCGGAATCGTGCCGTACATGCACAAAGGCGAAGCGATGCCGAGCGCGCTCGCAAAGAAAAGCCCAATGATTCCGGGAATTTTTTGCCCGAGAAATTCCGCCGCCGCGTGAATCCATTTTTTTGCGAAAACCGAAATCGCGGAGCCGAGCAAAATTCCAAACACCCAGTACAAAAAAATTTGGCGCAACTGAATGTCAAAATAATACCAAAGATAAATCGCCTCGCACTGTACTTTGTACATGCAGTCGGCAACCAGAGCAAGACAATATACCAAAACATCGAGCATCATTTCAACTCAATCAGCCTGTAGTTCCGCGAGCCGAGTCCGATTTTTTGCGCATGTTCCAAAATGTGGCGGCCGTTCTGCCTTTCCACGCGGTCAATCAGGCTCCCCGAATCGGACGCTTTCCACACCAAGTCGATGCAAGCCTGGTCGATCGCAAGCGGATCAAGGCTCGCGAGAATTCCGATGTCGTGCATGTCGGGTTCGGCAGGATTTCCGTTGCAGTCGCAGTCAACGCTCAAACGGTTCATCACGTTGACGTATGCCATTCCGCCTTTTTTCGCCATGTAGTCGCAAACGCCTTTGGACGCTTCCGCCATCGCCTCGGTGAAATTGTCCTGTGGAAATCCCCAGACTTTTGTCGCGCTCGCGCCGCCCGAATGAATCAAAGCCTTTCCCGATTGCTTTGTGGAAGTTCCGCTTCCGAATCCAATCGAAAGATTTTTCATCGCGCCGCCGAATCCCGCCATCGCGTGTCCTTTGAAATGCGAAAGTACGATGAACGAATCGTAGTTCGCAAAATCAGTGCCAACGAAATCTTCCTTGAGCCGGATTCCGCCCGAAACCGGAATGGACATCGAGCCTTCCTCGTCGAGCAAATCGAACTGCGCGATTTTGTCGTAGCCGCGATCTTTGAACGCCTGCTTGTGCGCCGCGTTCGAAGCGCGACTTCCGCCGTAAGCCGTGTTGCATTCGACAATCACGCCGCCGTGATTTTTCACGAAATCGCCGATGAGCGCGGGGCGCAGATGATTCGAGCGGTTCGATTCGCCCGTGCTGATTTTCACGCCGACTTTTCCTTTCGCCTCAAATCCGAGCGCGTCGTAAACCTTCGCCAAATTTTCGCTCGTTATTTCGCGAATAAAATAAACCGCCGGCGCGCTCGCGTCCTTCGTTTCATAAGTCTTATACGAAGCCGCGTTGGGATTGGGCTTTGCGAACAGACACGACAACGCGAAAACCGCCGCAAAAAACAAAACAAATCTTTTCATTTTTTTCTCCAAATAAAAAGTCAAGAAGAAAGTTGCAACTTTATTCTTGACTTTTTATGCCACTTCGCAATGAAATAAGAAGTGGCATTTGATATGCAAGTTTCCAACGGAAACTTGTCATGATAAAAAGTTGGCGACATTTCAGACAACTTTTTATCATATCTCCTTAAATTAAAAAAGCAAGTTTGAGCAAAAGCGCGAACTTTGCGAGCCAAAACGCCGCGCAATTTTTGCGGACATTTTGACCATTTTCTTTTGATTTGTAAATTTTAGCCCAAGAAACAGGTTATGTCAAATACTTTGTGCACATTGCGAATCTATGCTTTTTGGGCATAGGTCGCAGGGCTTACGTCCCTGCATCGTAAGTTCTTTTCGCACCTTTGCGATGCAAATTTTAAACATCGCGCAAATATGTATTGAACTCACGTTCCGCGCCCACCGTTGTCGGCGGACCATGCCCCGGCATAATTATGTTTTCGTCGGACTGCGAAAGAATTTTTGTCTTGATATTTTTCACCAACATTCGCTCCAAAAATTTCGCGATTGTCGAACCGATTGTTCCAGCGAAAAGGCAGTCGCCCGTAAAAAAAACATTTCCGATTTTGTAAACCATCGAATCGGCGGTATGTCCCGGAACAGAAAAATATTCTACGTCAAGCCCCGCCGCTTGGAAAACTCCGTCGCCTTTCAAAATGTTCGTTTCCTGCTTGGCGACTTCCCAGTCGGCGGCGTATATCTGCGGCGTGTAAATTTTCCGAAGCGTCTCCAGCCCTTGAACGTGGCTTCCGTGATTGTGTGAAACGAGGATGCCCGCCAACTTGTAGCCGCTCACTTCGATGTTCTCGATTACGGACGTGGTAACTTTTCCCGGATCAACAATGAGAGCCTCGTGAATTTTTTCGTTGACGATGATATAGCAATTTGAAAAACCGACAAGATTCAAATGCGAATAAACTTTCATTTACTTCTCCCGCTATTTTGAATTGTCCAAAAACAATTCGCTTCCATGTTCATCAAAAATCGCCTCGCGCAAATTCGATGCCTTGAACAAAATATTTTGATGCTCGATGTTGATGAACATCGTGTTTTTGATATTGCAGTTGCGGAACGAAGTATCGATGAGTTTTGCATTGATGAAACGCGAGTTGTACAAATCCGAATCGTCAAAAGAAGATTGATACGCCTGCGCTCCGCAAAAATTGTCGTGAATGATGTCGCTTCCCGTGAAAAGGATGTGCGAAAAAACGCACCCCCCAAACGAAGTGAATTGCATATTGCATTGAAGCATCGAACAGTCGATGAAAATCGAGTGGTCAAACACGCTCATCCTGCTACGGAATTTCGTGGAATTCAAATTGACGAATTTGCAATGCTGAAAATTGCATCCGTAAAAACGTTTGTCCGTGAGATCGATATTTTCGAACGTGATTCCCGAAGCATTCAGCCCGATGATTTTTTGATGCTGATTTATGTAATTAAAAATGTCCTCTTTTGTCTTGGCAGGATCGGGCAAATGTTCAAGGCAAAAATTCTCTCCCTCGGCAATTTCGCCGTAATAGTTGAAAACCGTGAGGGCCAATTTTTCGCAACCTTCTTTTTGGCATTTGTTTTGCTGGAACATAATTTATATTTTAAGCACTTGAATGAAATTTGTCAAATGTTTACAATAAAAAACATGTGTTGGAAATGCGGAAAAAAATTTGATTTTTCACAAAGTGTTTTTCGAGAATCGACTTGTTCGGAATGCGGCGCGGACTTGCATTGCTGCCGCGGATGCAAATTCTATTCGCCGGGAAATCATTATGATTGCCGCGAAACCGTGGAAGATTTTGTGGCGGAAAAAACTCGCGCGAATTTTTGCGAGCATTTTTCGGCAGGAGAAAACGCCTCTTGGAAAAAAACTTTTGGATTAGATTCCGAAAAGAAGAATTCCGCGCGCTCCGCATTTGACGCGCTTTTTTCTTGAAATTGACTTGGATGGATATTTTATGAAAGTGGATTTTGCGTTTTTGGACAGCGGCACGGGCGGTGTTCCATACATGCTTGACTTGAAAAAAAAGTCGCCCGAATCGAGCTGCGTCTATTTGGGCGACACGGAAAATTTTCCTTACGGCGAAAAATCCGCAAGGCAAGTTTCGGAATGCGCCACGCGCGCCGTGCAAAAAATAATTTCGCTTTGGAATCCGAAAGTCCTCGTGATCGCTTGCAACACGATAAGCGTGGGCGCGCTTTCGGAACTGCGCAAAAAATTTCCCGCGCTTCCAATCGTGGGAACAGTTCCTGCGATAAAGATTGCCGCGCAAAAAACTCGCAATGGAAGAATCGGACTTTTGGCGACGAGTGCGACCGTGGAAAATCCGTATTCGAAAAAACTCATCGAAGATTTTGCGAAAGACTGTCAGGTTTTTATGCGTGGCGACGGTGCGCTTGTTTCGTTCGTGGAGCGCGAGCTTTTTTGTTCCACGCGCGAAGAGAAAATTGCTGCCGTAACTCCAGCAATAAATTTTTTCAGGCAAAAAAATTGCGACACGATAATTTTGGGCTGCACGCATTTCACTCACGTGGCAAATGAAATTGCCGAAGCCGCAGGAAAAGACATTTGCGTTGTGGACAGCCGCGACGGCGTGGCGAATCAAGCGTTGCGCGTTCTGCAAGAAAATCAACACGAACAAAAAAAATCTCTTTCACAGCAGTCCGCCGGAAATCTCGGCCAGCCAGAAATGACATTCTTTGTTACGCGCCTCGCTTCCGAATCCGAAAAACGCGAATACGAAATTCTTTGCAAGCATTATGGCATTTTGTTCGGCGGAATGGCATGAGATTTATCGGATCCAAATCTTGACAATCCACCGTTTCCATATTATAATTAAATTTCTCTTATGGAAGAAAAATTCATAATCGAAGGGCGCAAAGCTTTTTTCATCGCACCAGACATCACTATTCTGCCTGAATCCTATCTCGAGGATTTTTTGGTGCGTGGATACGAAACCTACATCATCGACGATTTTCGCTTTTGTCCGCTTGAAGGAAAAGTCGATATCATCGCAGGAAATTTTCCAAATTCGATTTTGTTTTTTTTCGTGGATTCGGATGCCGGCGTGGATTGGGAACGCTACATCGCTCGCCTTCAAAATGATTATGATGGAACGCTTCTAATAGGAATTCTTTACACAAAGCGAAGCAGCGAAGAAAAGCAACGCGCCATCGAAAAATATTATCTGTATGATTTGGGCGTTCAATGCGGATGCATCGCGCTGGAATATCAGAAATCCAAAAATTTCAATTTGATTGATCGCGTGCTGCATGCGAATCAGGCTTGCGGCAGAAGAAAAAATGTTCGTGCCATTTGCGACGTGGCGAGCAAGGCGAATTTCGACTACGAACGCGAGCGCGTGGGCGGAAGAATAGCCGACATAAGCCTAAGCCATTTTTCGTTTTTTCCTGAATCGGGGCGCAGTTTCCCGGACATTCCGACGAACGAGCACATAAAAGACATCTTCATGATTTTCAACGGAATGCATTTTAAAGTGAACGCCTGCCTCATTGCCAAGCGCGAAATAGACGGAAAAATTCTGCATGTTTTTTTATTCGAAAAACAAGATGGCACGCCCGGGCTTGACGACTATCTTGTTTCGCAATTGAGCCAAAAAATTTACAAGGCGGTGGCAGATCGAGTGAAAACATTTTTGCGCGAAAAATTCGACGAATACGCAAAGACCGTCAAAAAAGTCGGGCAAAGAAAAAAAGCCCCTGCAAAATAAAAAAAGCCGTGCCAAAATTTTGCGCGGTCTTGGTTTTGTTTATGACAAAGAATTTGAATGCAAAACTTTTATTCGAAATCTTTCTCGCTTTCGTGAAAATCGGCGCGGTCACTTTTGGCGGCGGGCTTGCGATGCTTCCGATTTTGGAACGCGAGCTTTCGCAAAAGCGCGGCTGGGTAACGCAGGACGAGCTTCTTGACTACTACGCCATCGGCCAAGCGACGCCCGGTATCATCGCCGTGAATGTCGCGACTTTTTGCGGACACAAATTGCAAGGCACTTTGGGCGGCATCGTCGCGACGCTCGCAATCGTAACGCCGTCGATTTTCGTGATTACGATTTTGGCGATGTTCATAAATTCACTCGACCAAATTCCTGTAATGCAAAAAGCGTTGACGGGAATCAACATCGCCGTCGCTGCGAATTTGAGCTATTCATTTTTGAAGCTTTTCAAAAAAACGGCGGCGAATTTTTTCGGCGCGATTTTGATGGCGGCGGCGTTCGTGCTGATTTTCTTTTTCAAGGTGAACACCGTGCTGATAATTTTTTGCGCGATTTTGCTTGGAATCGCAATTTATGTTTTGAACGATTCAATGAATAAATCGATGAAAAAAATTCGGCGGACGACTAGAGAGAAAAAATGAACGCTCCGAGCATGATAGAACTTTTTTGCATTTTTTTCTACATCGGGCTTTTCACGATTGGCGGAGGACTTGTCGCGATAACGACGATGCAGCAAATCGTCGTGGGACGCGGCTGGATTAGCGGCGAGAAATTCTACAACATGGTTGCCATTTCGGAATCCACGCCAGGACCAATCGGCGTGAACATGGCGACTTACATCGGATTTGAATTCCACGGAGTGCTGGGCGGCATCGTCGCGACGTTCGGCGAGATTTTGCCTTCGCTCGTGTGCATTATAATCATCGCGAAATTTTTCGCAAAGTTCCAAGAGCGGCCGCTCGTGAAGGCTGCTTTCAAAACTTTGCGCCCCGTTACGACCGGAATAATTTTTGTGGCGTGCGCACAAGTTTTTTCGCTCGCTTTGATGAACTTGCCGCAACAATTTTTTGCGGCGTGGAAAAGTTCGCTCGTTTCGTCCGAGGACGCGGCGCGATTTTTCGCAGGGCTTTTCAAATGGAAAAACGTTTTGTTTTACGCGGCGGCGTTGCTCCTTTTGCTCAAAACGAAAGTCAATCCCATTTTGATAATTATTTGCGGCGCGGCGTTCGGGATTTTGATTTTGTAGGGGAACGAGAAAAAAATTTTTTTTGGGGGGGGGCAACTCAAATTCGTTTTGCCAACGCCGTTTTACGCAATATTTTCCTGAATGTATTTCAAAAATATTTCCGCCTGTTTTGAAAAGACTTGATATTTTTTCCACGCGAAAATCAAATCGGCTTTGATCATCGGTCTGAACGGACGGAACACCAAATTCGAATCGGCAGTATTTATCAGGCCTTTGATGGAAAGTGCCGCGCCAAAGCCTTCTTCAACCATAAGGCTTGCATTGTAAATCAAATTGTGGGTGGAAACAATTTTCAGTTTTTTGAAATCCTTGCCGAGCCAGCCCGAAAGTTCGTTGTGCGTCAATGCCTGGCGGGAACACAAAATCGGAACGCCGTCAAGGTCGGAAGGCTTGATCGTTTTCTTTTTCGCAAGCGGATTGTCATTTCGCAACAACAAGCCCCAAACGTCCGCAACAGGCAATTTTTTGTAGTCGTATTTGTCGAGATGAGTGTTGCCCACAAACAAGCCGAAATCTACCAAGCCGCTGTCGAGCCGTTCGGAAACGTCTTCGTCATTGCCGCTGTACAAGTTGTAGCGTATTTCGGGAAAATCGCAATTTACTTTTTTCATTACTTTGATGATTTCTCGCATGCCTTGTGTTTCGCCGCAACCGATGAAAACGTCGCCCGAAATTGTCTGCGCGAAAGATTTGATCGTCGCTTCCGTTTTGTCGGACAAATCGATGATTTCCTGCGCGCGCTTTCGCAAAAAAATTCCTTCTTCGGTAAGCGTGATTTTTCGTTTTCCGCGCTCGAAAAGTTTTTTGCCGAGTTCATATTCCAAATCCATAAGCTGCTTCGAAAGCGTGGGCTGCGTAACGTGCAAACTTTCCGCCGCCGCAGTAATGTTTTCTTCCCTCGCGACCGCAAGAAAATACCGCAAAACTCGCAATTCCATATTTGAATATTGTATCACTTTTTATTATTCCTGTAAACTATGATAAATGATAGAAAATAAGTATTTGCTATTGTTGTGAAAAAGTCGTATAATTTGAAAGATTGACATTGTTTTCAGAAAAAAAATGAAGGAGTTTTTTATGGACGAGAAATTAAACCTTACCAAAGAATGGGACAAAGTTTTCCCGAAAAGCGAAAAGGTGAATCACGAAAAAATTACGTTTCACAATCGTTATGGAATTACGCTCGTGGCGGATTTGTACAGCCCTAAAAACGCGAACGGCAGGCTTTCCGCAATCGCGGTGTGCGGTCCTTTCGGCGCGGTCAAGGAACAGTCTTCGGGACTTTACGCGCAAAAAATGGCGGAGCACGGATTTTTGACGATTGCGTTCGACCCTTCGTTCACGGGCGAGAGCGGCGGCCAGCCGAGATA
>CAMWIU010000030.1 GCA_947174385.1 uncultured Treponema sp. | reverse complement strand
CCATAAATTATTAGGAAATTCATTCTTCTATTTTAATGAAAAAGCGGATTCCTTGCAAGTGTTTTTCGGGAATTTGTCGCAAGCCTCGTATTTCCATGCCGAAGTTTCGTTCCGCTAAATTCAAGCAAAATTTTTTCTCCGCACGAATCAGCATAAAAATAAAAAATAGAAAAAAGTCTTTACACAAAAAAAAATCTGTGATACAATGAAAGGACTTTTGAAATGAACTGACATTTCCCACACGGAGGTTTAAAATGAACTTTAAAAAAGCGATATTCAGTTTCGCTCTTGTTGCCGCGCTCGCAATGCCGATTGTCGCGCAGGAAAAATCCAGCGGACATAAAAAATCCGAGATTTCCTATTACAGCACGCCCATCTACAAAATTTTGGATTCGCACAACGCATACATCGTAATCTACGGAAAGCCGCACAACAAAATGGGCACAGTCACAATTCCCAAGAACTGGTCGCGCAATCGTCCGGGCGAAGTGAAAAAACTCGTAGTGCGAAAACTTCCGCCGAACACCACAGCATACATCACGGTGGTAAAAAAGAGCGGCGATTTCCTTAAAGTTCTTCTGACTGTTCCCACGAATCACGCAGATCCGATTTGGGGCATCGCCAACGAAAGCAAGGTCGAGGACGTGAGCGGCACGGAATCGATTGAACTAGAAATATAATTCAAAGCCGAGATTCGCAAGCCGAATGAAAATCCTTGGCTCAGAACAAATTTCCGCTTACGAGGAATTTTTGCGCTCGCACGACAATTTTATCGTGACCGGGCACAAAGATCCCGACGGCGACTGCATTTCAAGCATTTTGGTCGCCTCGGAAATCCTGAAATTTTTGAAAAAAGAATTCATCCTCTTGAGCGCAGGCCCTTTCAAACGCGCGGAAATCCGCCAATATGAAGGGCTTTTCACGGATTCGCTTCCCTTTATGAGCAATGACGACAAGGCAAGCACAGGGCTTCTCATCGTGGATTGCTCGGAACTTTCGCGGCTCGGCGACATAGGTCAGGAACTGAAAGGATTCGACACGTTCATCGTGGATCACCACAAGACCAGCGAAGGAAGCGAGCTTGACAACAACGCGCAAAGCATAATCGATTCCACAAGCCCTGCCGCCGTGTGCCTGATGCAGATGCTTTACGAGGGAATCGTGGGCGTTCCCGACGAGCGCGTGGCGAAAATAATGTTTTTCGGGCTTTCCACGGACACGGGATTTTTCAGATTCCTCCACCAAAAAAGCGCGGAAGTTTTCGAACTCGCCGCGCGGCTTGTTCGGGCGGGTGCGGATCCCGGAAAAACCTACGAGGAAATTTCGGGCGGAAAGCCTTGGAGCACGCGCAAACTTCTCGGGACGCTTTTGAGCCGCGCGGAACTGCATTGCGGCGGAAAGCTCGCGCTCACCTACGAAACTATGGAAGACACGAAGCTTTACGGGCAGGAAGGCCGCGACAGCGACATGCTATACTCCGCCCTTTTGAGCGCGGACGGCGTGGAAGCCGCCGTATTCCTGCGGCAGGAAACGAGCGCGTCATGCACGGGAGGATTCCGCAGCCGAGGCGAAATCGACGTGAGCGCGATCGCATCCAAATTCGGCGGCGGCGGCCACAAGAACGCCAGCGGAATGAGCGTTGACGGAAAGCTCGACACATTGATTCCGCAAGTGATAAAAGAATTCTCGAAAGTATTCAATTCATAATTTGATAAAGATTCTCGCAAGCGAAAAAAGCCGGCGAACATTTCCCCAAAAATTTTCTCTGAAATTCACGAATAAAAAGCGACATTTTTTCCGACTCATCTCATTTTTAGCAAAATTTCATCAATTTTTAGGCGAATTTTCATCAATTTTTGATTCTTTTTCCAAAAACTGACCTCACTTGGCACGATTCTTGCGTAAGTAATTTCATCAAATCAAAGGAGTTGCGAATGCAAAAAAATGAACTTGATTCCCTGCCGGAAATGGTCGCGCTGGGAAAAATCGACAAAAATCAGGCGGTGATGAAAGTGTTGGAAATTCTCTACACAAATCCCGCTAGATTCGGATTGCAGACGCTGGACGAAGACGAGCGAAGCGAATTCCTGCTGGAAATGCTTCCGAAATTCGGAGCGATGCTTGAGCGGCACAACGAGCGGATAAGTCCATTCGGCGCGTACCTTTTCCATTCTATTCCGGGAATGAAAATCACTTGGGCAAAGAATAGAATTGAGGACGCACGCGGCGAAAAAGCGATGAAAAATTCCATGGAAGAAGCTTTCAAAAGCAGCGAAGAAAAAACTTTGCTAGAAGTGGCGATTCCGTCAAGGCGCGTCGCACAACGCCGAAGAATTCGGACGGAATTTTTTTCGGACGCAAATTCAATCGCACAGCAGAAAAAAGAGGATTTCCGCGACATCGGAAAAATTTTCGCAAAACAAAGACGCTCCGTAATCGCGCAAAATCGCCTTCACGAAAAACGATCCGCTTTGGTGCTCGCGCTGAAATCCGCATGGTACATGGACGACGAGAAAATCGAAAAAATCAGCGATTTCTGCGGATGTCCGAAAGAGATTTTCATGAAAAAAGTTCACGATATCCGGAACAAATTGGTCGAAAAAAGCGAACGGCACGAAATGCTCGTACAGAAGCGAGACAAGGCATGGTTTTTCATTTGCAAATATCGGGAAGAAATTTCGCAGATGGAAAAAGGCGGCGCGGAATACGACAAATGGAAGCGCAAGTTGAACTACCAGCTGAACGCATGGAAAAGGAAAAACAATCTTCTTCAAAAATGCAACTACAGGATTTCCGCAGACAACGAAACTGTCGCAAAAGCCCTAAACGTGAGCGCACACAAAGTTTCCACTTACTTGAACTACGCAAGGAGGCTGGCTCAAGAAAAAGAAGCCGCGAGTTGAGACACGATGGCGCGCGCAGCCTTTCCTCGATGCGAAATGGAATTCTTTTCCTCGGGCGAAAGCTGCGCCACCGTCCGCCCTCCCTTGTACGGAAGCTCGATTATCGGATCGTAGCCGAAGCCGCCCTCGCCGCGCGCGTCTTCGATGCGCTCTATGAGCGCGCCTTCCATAGTTTCCTGCGCGATGAAAAACCGCTCGGGACTGAACAAAAGCACCATCGAGCACGCATAGCGGCACGAGCGCGCGCCGTTCGGAAAAAGCGACGCATCGATTCCGCTTTCTATGGCGGCGGAAACTTGTCCTATCAAAAGCCGGTTTTGCTCGTCCTGCGAAATTTTCTTTCCGTCGGGACGACCGCGCATAAAATCAGGCCCAGCATAGCGCGATGAAAAAATTCCAGGCGCGCCGCCCAAAGCGTCCACGCAAAGTCCCGAATCGTCGGCGATTACGGGCGCGCGCACTTTTTTCCAGAGTTCACGCGCCTTTATCATTGAATTTTCATAAAAAGTCTCGCCTGTTTCCTCTGGCTCGAATTCAATTTTTTCGTCGCTCGGAATCACTACTTCAAAACCGCGCAGAATTTCCTGAAATTCGCGCTTTTTTCCTGCATTTCCCGTAGCCAAATAAATTTTCATAGCGAAATAATAGCATTTTTTCAAACGAATTTCAAGTTCATTCTAATTTTTTCAAATCGCATTCTGCTGATTTTCCAAAAAAAATCGCACTTTTTGCCTTGTCATCCTCCATTTTTGACAAATTTCACCCAAAAAAACAAAATTTCGCAAATTTTTTCAAAAAATTTAAAAAAAATGCTAAAGTTTTTTCGCCGTCCTGCCGAAAATAAAAACGAAGAGTTATGAAGAAAAAAAGCCTCGTATGAGGCCGACTTCAAACGATTCAGTATAAAAATGCGTGGATGTAGCCTTGTTATGCGGAAACGCATTTTTATATTTTGGGCAAAAAGGATTTTGCCTTAAGTCGGCGCGGGATTTCGCGGCGACGCTACATATTTCCAAGGAGGAAATACCATGGTTATCAACCACAACATGTCGGCAATGTTTGCCAATCGTCAGCTCGGAGTCACGGGCTTGAGTCTCTCAAAAGACATGGAAAAACTCTCATCGGGCGAAAGAATCAATCGCGCCGGCGACGATGCTTCCGGACTTGCAGTTTCGGAAAAAATGCGCGCGCAAATCCGCGGCTTGAATCAAGCCAGCCAAAACGCGCAGAACGGAATCAGCTTCATTCAGACCACTGAAGGCTACTTGCAGGAAACCACCGACATCATGCAGCGCATCAGACAGCTCGCCGTTCAGTCTTCAAACGGAATCTATTCCGACGAAGATCGCATGCAGATTCAGGTGGAAGTGAGCGCGCTCGTTTCCGAAGTTGACCGCATCGCAAGCGCGGCTCAGTTCAACGGCATGAACATGCTCACAGGTCGATTCGCGCAGTCTACCGGCGAAAACGTCGTCACAGGCTCAATGTGGTTCCACATCGGCGCGAACATGGATCAGCGCATGCAGGTGTTCATCGGCACGATGACTGCCGAAGCTCTTGGAGTACGCGAACTCGGAACAGGAACAAAGATTTCTTTGGCCGCTCCGGATGACGCAAACCGCGCAATCGGCACAATCGACGCGGCGTTGACAAAAATCAACAAGCAGCGCGCGGATCTCGGCGCGTACCAGAACCGCATGGAATACGCCGTGAAAGGTTTGGACATTTCCGCCGAAAACCTTCAGGCTTCCGAAAGCCGCATCCGCGACACGAACATGGCTAGCCAAATGGTCGAGTTCACAAAGAATTCCGTCCTTCAGCAGGCCGGCACTGCGATGCTCGCGCAGGCGAACTCTCAGAGCCAGAACGTTCTCTCGCTGTTGAGATAGCCGACTTTTAGAATAGGATTGGGGCGAAGCGTGACGCAAATCGCATAAACCGTGCGACTGCGGTCATACTTCGCCACGAATGCGCGAAAAAGTTTTTCCAAGCTAAGAATCGATGATTTTTCTTGGAAGAAAACTTGAAAGGCGCGAAAATTCACAAGCCGAATCCGCGCAAACAAACCAATCCTCTTCGATAAAAGTCCTGCCGCTTTAATAAGCGGCTATTTTTGCAAAAAAAAGCGGATTTTTTGCCCTGCCCTACTTTACAAATCATCAAAATCCGTTTAAAATAGGGAGAATAAAGCGTGTTTTCAGCTCGCTTTGATCTTTGACAGAAAGCCAAATCCATGGCCGCAAGGCGGCAGGAAAAAGCGTTTCAGACACAACGCCAAGGCGTGAGTTTGGAATGCTTTTTCCTGCCGAAAGGGACTGAAACCTGTGCCGGGGGCGCAAAAACCGGCCTTGCCCGCTTAAGGCAGCACGCATCGCACGAAGCGATGTCGTACAAAAATCATGGAGGGCTTAAAATGATTATCAATCACAACATGAGTGCTTTGTATGCCGACCGCACGCTGGGAATTTCCAACGAAGCGATTATGGGCAACATCGAAAAACTTAGTTCTGGAGAAAGAATCAATCGCGCAGGAGACGACGCTTCTGGACTCGCAGTTTCAGAAAAAATGCGCGCTCAAATCCGCGGCTTGAATCAGGCGAACAGGAACATCCAAAACGGCGTTTCGTTCATCCAGACAACAGAAGGATATTTGCAGGAATCTACGGATGTCCTTCAGCGCGTGCGCGAGCTCGCCGTGCAGTCCGCCAACGGAATTTATTCCGACGAGGATCGCATGCAGATTCAGGTGGAAGTTTCACAGCTTGTCACCGAAATCGACCGCATTGCAAGCCAGGCGCAATTCAATGGCATGAACATGCTTACGGGTAGTTTCGCCGCCGAATCAGACCGAGTGATGCAGTTCCAAATTGGCGCGAACATGGATCAGAACGCTCGCGTATACATTGGCACAATGACGGCGACCGCTCTTGGACTCAAGGGAACACAGGGTGATGACCAGCAGGTCAGCATCGCCACGCCCGAAAGCGCCAACATGGCAATCGGAACCGTTGACGAAGCACTCAAGAACATTTCAAAGCAGCGCGCGGATCTTGGTGCATACCAGAACCGCTTCGAGATGGCTTCTAATGGAGTCGCTGTTGCCGCAGAAAACCTTCAGGCCGCCGAAAGCCGCATTCGCGACACGGACATGGCTTCTGAAATGGTCGAGTACACGAAGAACCAGATTCTCACACAGTCTGGCACTGCGATGCTCGCACAGGCAAACTCACAGTCTCAGAACGTACTCGCGCTCTTGAGATAGCATCTGTCCGAAGAGATCACTGGATGTCGTCTTTTCGGAAAAGAAAAACGGAGGAAAGGATGGTGCGCCCCTTTCTTTCCTCCAACTTTGGAAATTACGAATTTTTCGAACAAGGGGAAAAATTCGCTAAACATCGTCTTCCGGAACAAGGGCGGAAGGCACAGCGCGGATTTCGCTTTAATGCGGATTCGCAATTAAGGAGGAACGCCTATGAACATCAGTGGCATAGGTCAGTCTTTGGCAACGGATGGCCAGAAGTACTACAGTTCCGTCCCGCTAAAAACGGCTGGTACAGGAAGTGTGGAACAGCAGCTCAATATCGCGAACGGCTCCAGGGTCGTGCA
Organism: uncultured Treponema sp.; assembly: GCA_947174385.1. Lineage (GTDB taxonomy): Bacteria > Spirochaetota > Spirochaetia > Treponematales > Treponemataceae > Treponema_D. The sequence goes on along the minus strand of CAMWIU010000030.1, from coordinate 15,772 downwards.
AAATCTTGAGCAAAATATGGCACAAGCCCAAGCCAACGCCCAACAGCTCCAGCGGCTGTCGGATCAGGTGATGGGTTGCAAGCTTCAGTTTTCCGTGAACAAGGAACTGGGCAGCGTTGTCGTAAGAGTGGTAGAAAATGGCACCAACAAGGTGATCAAAGAAATACCATCGGAAGATATGCAGAGGATAAAAATCAACATGCGGAAGGCCATGGGTCTTTTGTTTGACAAAATGATTTGAAATTGGGTGGGAGGCATATCGGTTTTTAGACCATCGAGGTTGCATGGCAGGTATAAATATACCGGGGGTCAACGACAAGTATAAGACCAATGATCTCGTGGAAGGTCTGATGAAAGTAGAGCGCATCCCGCTTACAAGGGAGCAGGATACGCTTGAATCTTACAAAACGCAGCAAAATGCGTGGCGTGACATAAATCAGAAAATGTCATCTTTGCGGGACAGCGTAAAAACACTTTATTCGTATGACAACCCTTTCAACAACAAACTGGCCTCATCAAGCGACGAATTCGCGATAACGGCGGACGCAACTCGCGACGCTTCATATTCTTCTTTTAAAATTGACGTAATCACTCCGGCCACGGCAGACAGGATTCTTTCCAAGGAAATCGAAAAAGGCGAAACCGTACCAGAAGGCACATATACATTCAAAGTCGGCGAAAAGAACATTTCATTCAAATGGCGCGGCGGCAAAGTCGAGGATTTCATAAACTCGCTCAACAAACGCGGCGCGGATGTCATAAAGGCTTCTCTCATCGGCGTGAACAAAGGCAAAAAAGCACTTTTGATTGAATCGCTGAAAACTGGCGCGGAAAATCGCCTTGTTTTCGAGGACGACGCGCTCAAATTCGCGCTGGAAAAAGAAATGGTGCGAAAAGTCGCATCCAAATCCAGCACATTCGGCACGCGCAATTCGGAATTTTCATCTCTCGCCGATTCAGACGAAAATTTGCAGGATGGAATGCCCGAGCTTAGCGTGAACGCCGTTCGCGCTTCATCAAACAAAATCGTAGTTGGACCTCGAGGCGGCGCGCAAATCGAAATTCCTTCAAGCGTAAAAGGCAATCAAAATTCGCGCATTGAATTCACTTTGAGCGCGAGGCAAGTGGACGACATCACCAAGGCAATCAACGAAGGAATTTCGGCAGAGCCGGATATTCCAGAAGCAGGCGGAATCACTTTCGGCGATGTTAGCGTGAAAAACGAAAAGTCCCAAACCGGCACGGACAGCGCGTCCGCTCCGAAAATTCCGCGAAAGCCGCTCGATGCGATTCGCAGCGATTCCGTGCTTTATGCGATTTTGGACGACGGAACGGAAAAAGAGATTCCGCTTGATTCTTCGGTTTGGAAATTTGACGGAGAAGAAAAAAAAGTTTCAATTGACGCGAAGGATTTTCCGGGAATTACGGCGATCGCAATAAAAAACAAAAACACTGGCGTGGAACTTTCGCTCGGCGAGATGACGGCGTTCGACGCGAAAAAAGATTTGGGATTTGAACCGATTCATGCGGTGAGCGAGGCTGGCGATGCGGTGCTGAAATACGAAGGAATCACGATCACGCGGCCGGAAAACAAAATTGACGACATTGTTCCTGGCGTTACGCTCCATGTGAATCAAAAGACCGACCGCACCGCCACTATCTCGATTGTCCCCGACACCGAAAGCGCAAAAAGTGCGCTGATAAATTTCGTGGGCAAGTACAATCAAATCGTCGCGGAAATGAACGTGCTTTCGCAGAACAAGCCCGAAATCATAAACGAGCTTGACTATTTGAGCGCGGACGAACGAGCGGACTACGAAAAAAAACTGGGGCTTTTTTTCAATGATTTTACGATTTCCAGCGCGAAAGGCTCAATGCAGCAAATTCTTTCCTCGCAATACAAATTTGCTGACAACGCTGCCATAACGATGCTTTCGCAAATCGGAATAAGCACGAACGCCACGAATTTTTCCGGCTACAATCCTGGCAAAATGCGCGGCTATCTTGAAATCGATGAAAAAAAACTCGACGAAAATCTGCGCGACAATCTTGAAGACATACGGCGCATTTTCGGCTACGATACGGACGGCGACCTCATAATTGACGACGGAATCGGCTTTCTGATTGACAAGCAGCTCACAAGTTATGTGCAGACTGGCGGAATTCTTGCCAGCAAGACGAGCGTCCTCGACAGGCAAATCGACGCTACGCAGAAAAAAATCGCGCGGCTTGAGACGCAGCTCGATAAAAAAGAAGCCGACCTGCGCAACAAATACGGTCAAATGGAAGGCACGTTGAACAGCCTTGAAAGCCAGCAAGATTCAATCACGAATTTTACGCGGCAGCAACAGAACAACAGGAATTAGTCTGATTTTGCAGAAGAATATAAGTTGAAAGCATCGCAAAAGCGGCGCAATGATTTTGGCTTGACAAGTTCGCGCGCCGCTTTTCACAGAGCGAGTTTGGCTTGCCAAACTCATGGGAGGACAAAATGGAATTTTATCTCAACGGCGAACGCCTCGACATAACACTCGAAGACGAAAAGACCGTGGGCGAAGTCTTGCGTTCGTTCGAAAAGACTGCGCAGGAAAACAATTGCGCCACAATCGCAATCAAAATTGACGGAAAAAAAATCGAAGCGGAAGATTTCGACAAGGCGGCGGCGCAAGAATTGCGCGATGATACGCGAATCGAACTTACGGCAGTATCGCAGGATTCAGTAGCGCAGGCGTTCAAAAATTCATCGGAAGAAATCAGCAAGACAGTCGAACTTCTTTTGGAATTGCCCGCGCTGCTTCAAAACGGAAGCAATTCAAAGGCGAAAAACTCCATAACTCAGCTTGCGGACGTGGTTGACAATTTTTGCCATGTCACGGCACTTTCTTCGCTATTCCCCGAAAAATTCGGAAAAATCAATGTAGATGGAAAAAGCCTTTCGGAATTTTTCGCGGATTTCACGCCGATATTCAACGATTTGAACGGCGCGATGGAAAGCGGCGACACGGTGCTTTTGGGAGACCTTGCCGAATATGAAATCAGCCCGCGGCTCAAGGCTTTGGCGGAAGCCGTAAAGGATTTGTAATATGGACGGACTTACTGGAACAGGATCGCCGCTCGAAGCGCGTCAATCACCAATCCCCTACACCGTACTCTTTGGGGCGATGGTCATAATAGGAATTTTTTTCGCAATTTGGATTCTTTTCAAGCTGATTCAAAAGTATAAAAAATCGCCGTCCTACATTGAAAAACAAAAGCAACGCCCCACCGCGCTCAGAGACGTTCAGGCGCTTGCAAAAAAAATCAATCTTTCTCGCGCAGAAGCAAACCTTCTTTTCAATATTTGTCGCCGCGAAAAAACCAAAAACATTTTTTACAACTGGTCCGACAAGGACGCGCTCGACAAAACGTTCAAGTCGGAATTCTTGCGGCTTCGAACAAAAGGCGTTTCCGACGAGGAACTTGAAGCACTGTTCAAACTGCGAAATCATTTGGAACGCATCATCACATTGAAAAAAGCGATTTCGTCCTCGCATCATATTCCAGTTGGAGAAACTTTGGAATTTGCCGCAGGACCGAGAAGAATCGCCCTGAAAATCATAAAAAGCGAAAAAGACAATATGACGCTTGAAATTCCAGAGGATTTCGAAAAAGGACAATATTGCCCAAAGCCGCTCACAAAAACAATGCTCACGTACCATTCGGCGCAAAAATTGAAGTACGTCATTTCAACGCGCGTCGTGCGCTACCAGACAGGACTTGACGGCAAAAGGCAGATGGTCATTCAGCATTCGAACACAATTTCAATGCAAAGCCGCCGACTTTACAAGCGAGCCGCGCTCGAAGTGGAATGCTTTTTCAGCGCAGTGAGCGAGACTCCCGGAAAGGGCGGCTCAATTTCGTATTCGCCCAAAGAAAACAAGTACAAGGGAAAACTCATGAACATTTCGCCGGGCGGATGCAAACTCCTCACAAAGCTGCCAATCAAGCGCAACCAAAAGATTTGGATTGAAATGAAAATTTCGGGATTCGAAAAAATCCAATGTTGCGGACTCATTGTCGGAATGAGGCAAAAAAATGACGTGTTTGTGCTGAACGTTTCTTTCATCGACATTTCGGGAAAACAGCGCAACGAAATTTTTTCCTATGTCTATAATTATGCGCAAGGCACTTGATTTTTTTTTCGCGATGTGTTATAATAGAATACCACGTTGCAGGTAAAACCAATGGAAGTACTGGAACTAAAAAACATCGAGCGCGCGCCAGGCGCGATTTATTACATAAGACGCTACAAAGCCGTCGCTTCTCTCAAACTGCCGACTGAGATCATCGATTCTCCGATTGAATTCTGCATTGAAATGGGACCGTTCGGAAACAAGGAAATTGAAATTGACATTTTGAATCAGCCGAATTATCCTGCGCTCCCAATCACAAAAGCCTTGCGAGAATTCATCCTAAAGATTGACGACAACGGAACTTTGCCGATATGATTTTCCGCACCGCTTCGGCGGAAGAGACCGTCGCGCTTGGAGAGCGGCTCGGCGCGCTTTTGCGTCCAGGCGACATCATCGCGCTTGAAGGAAATCTCGCCGCCGGAAAAACCACGATCACAAAGGGAATCGCGCGCGCACTCGGCGTGGACGACACAATCACAAGCCCCACTTTTTGTCTCGTTTCCGAATACGAAGGAAAAATGCCGCTCTATCATTTCGACGTGTATCGCTTGCAAGGCGCGGACGATTTTGCGAATTTGGGCGCGGACGAAATGCTTTACGGAAACGGAGTCTGCGTGATTGAATGGAGCGAAAAAATCATGGAAGAACTTCCTTCGCGCACGATAAAAATAAAAATTGAAAACGAAACGCGCGAATGCTCGAAAAACGTTGCGCATTCGGCAAGGAAAATCAGCGTGGAAAATTGGCCATACGAAAATTTCGGAGGCGCACAATGAACGCGCTCGCTTTGGACACTTCGATTTCAAAAATCACGGTGGCGGCAAAAAAAGACGAAAACTTGGTTTCGCTCACGCTCAATCTCGGCATGCGGCAAAGCGAAAAGCTCCTTCCCGCAATCGACTATGTTTTGTCGCAAGCGGAAATCGCACCGAGCGAACTGGACTACACAGCCTTGTGCTCAGGTCCCGGCTCTTTTACGGGATTGCGACTTGGTTTTGCCGCGCTAAAGGCAATCGAAGCCGCGCACGGAATTCCGATTTATGCCGTGAACTCGCTCGACTATTATGCCGCGCCTTTCATGGATTTTGGCGGCGCGATTCTTTCCGTAATCGACGCGCGGAAAGACAAATTTTTTGCGAAGGTGTTTTTTTCCGGAAAAGAAATAATTTCCTGTGATGATTTTGAACTTTCTGATCTGGCACGAAAATTGGAAGAATTTTTTCAAGAAAAAAAATCAACTGGAAAAGAAAGTCGCGCAGAAATTTTTGTCGCGGGAGAAGCCGAGATTTTTGTGGAAGCATGCGCGCGAAGAAATTTCCTGCAAGAAAAAAAGCTGCTTTGGGCTAAAGGCGGAACTGCGAATTTGAAAAGCCTTTTTGATTTGGCGGAAGAAAAAATCGCGCATGGCGAGCCTCGCATTTTGGAATATGAAGGCCCGCAATATTTCCGCGCGAGCGAAGCTGAATTGAAAACTGCGACAAAATAAGCGTCGCAGTTTTCAATGCCGAGTTTTTACAAAATTCCAGCGAGCGGAAAACACCCGCACGAATAAAATCGCGTTTCAAACTTTCAAAAGTTTTTTCAGGCGGTCGATGTTTTCCGCGCTCGGAATTTCCGCGGCCGACTTGTTTTCGTTCTTTATCGCGTTGAAAACTTCCTGGCGGAAAACTTTCACGTCCTTTGGCGCTTCCACGCCGACTTTCACTTGGTCGCCGCGCACTTCAATTATCGTGATTGTGATTTCGTCGCCGATCTTGATTTTCTCGTCGGTCTTCCTTGAAAGAATCAGCATCAGTTTCCTCCGTTTTTGACGGAGGCGGATTTTTCTTCGCTCGCCTTCAGCGACTTGAGCACATCGAACTTCGTGCTCCACTTGTTGCCGTTCAAAATCACCTGCATGCATTTTTGATTCGTGTGATTTATGACGAGCGGACCTTGCAAGTTCACGGTGATTGGCGAGCCGTCGGACGGAATCGTAACGATCACCATGACGTGAACTTGCGCGGGCGAAGTTACGGCGATTTTGGAAAGAGCCTTGTCATCGACATCAAGCTCGTATTCTGGCGCAACAACAAATGGATCGACTATGAGAAAAGCGAGCCGTTCTTCTTCAAGCGACTGCATCCACATGAAAGGCGAATATTCGCTTTCAAAAATGGCGTAATTCTTGTATTCTTCGAATCCGAAAAGTCCTTCCGGAAATTCCAAAAGATTTTCCTTTTCAACTTGAACCGTCGTTCCCAATTTCGTCTTGACATCCATTTTCGCCAAACTCCGTTATCGCATATAATTCAAAAGCGTGCTCGAATACATTTTGCCCGCGACGGAAAGAGAAGCCTGATGCACATAGTCGAGCATCTTCATATCCGTCACCGCCTTGGTGAAGTCGAGGTCGCCTTCGCTGGAAATCATTTTCGTGACATTGAGCGCGGTCTGCGAATTGCGAGTAACGTTGAGCATTGCGCGCTCGTAGTTAGAGCCGTTTTCGGAAAGCCGCGTCACCAAATTCGACATTCCGGCATCGAGCGAGCCGAGGACGCGGCCGCCGATCGCCTCGTGGTCGCCTCGAAGCATCGCGTCACGCAAGGCAATCACGCTGTCAAAAAGCGAGCCGCCCGAAACGCGCGCGCTGTTCGCCGCGTTGTACGGAGGACGCTGCTCCGCGCCGCTTATCACGCCCAAATCCGTGAGGACAGTTCCGCGCACGTCGGAAAGCCAAAGCTGCCTTGCGTCCGTCGTCTGAAGATGGATTCCCTGCGTGAGCGGATCGAGGCTCGCCTTTACCGCCGCGTCCGAATTGTTGATTTTCGAAATCAGCGCGTAAACATTGTCGCCTCGGGAAACCGAGATTTCTTTTCCGTCAACCGAAATAATTCCGTCTTCCTGCGCCTGCCATTGAGTCGCGTCACGTCCGCTCGTCAACATCTGCGCTTCCGCCCAGAACGTTCGGTTTCCGGAATTGTTCACTTCGAGATATTGGCCTTCGTCAACTTCGACATTGTTCGTGCCGACATTTCCGTTGTAGACGACCTGCGCGATCATCGGAACGCCCGAGCCTTCGACGTTGCCCATTTCCACTTCGAACGCAGTGGCCTTTGTGTTCGTGCCCGCGAAAAGCGCGTTTCCGTCCTGGTCAACCGCGTTGGCATTTTGAATTATTTCGCGCAAAAGCTGATCCACTTCGCCAGCCATGTTGTGCAAGTCTTCGGCGGTGTAAGTTCCGTGCGCGCCTTGAACAGCCAGCTCGCGGATTCGATGCATGATTTGGAGAGAATCATTGATGTAGCCTTCGCGAACGGTAAAGCGTTCTGTCAAAGTTTGCGCGTTCGCCTCGAACTGCTTCATGCGCCCTTCAAACGACTGGTAGCGCACCAAGTGTCCTGCGGCGATCGGATCGTCGCGCAATTCTTGGATGCGGCGTTGGCTTCCGAGCTGGTTGTTCGCCTTGTTCAGTTTGAATTCCTGAATGCGAAGTCGCGACTGAACGTCAGTGTCATTCATTCCAGAACTTATTCTTCTCATATTTTTTCTCCCATAAAAAGCCAATCATAATTTTGCAAAATTGTGATTGGCTTTTTACGTGCGTTTGCAATGAAATGAAAACGCACACATTTTGCAAATCCGCGCGATGAAAAATCATCACACGCCAAGTCGATTTATAACCGTATCAATGAGCGAGTCGAACACGCTGATGAATTTCGCGGCGGCGTTGTAGCCGTGCTGGAATTTCATGATGTCCGCAAGCTCCTCGTCGATGTTCACTCCGCTGATGGAATCGCGCAATCCGCGCAAGTCGTCCATCACGGCGTTTTGGCTGAGCATGTTCGTTTCCGCCTGCTCGCCCATAAGCCCGACGTTCGTAACCGTGTCGGCAAAGTAATCGTCGAGCGTGCGTTCCCGCCCAATCATAACTTTCGTGTTTCGAATCGAAGCGATTTCCGTGGCGGCGCGTCCGTCTCCGTTCACTGCGCGGCCAGTGTGGTCGGCATAAGCGGAGGCGACGCTCATCACGTCGTTCCGAATCGCGGCGTTGATTTCAAGGTAAGTCGAAGGATTCGTGTACGGAGCGACGGCGAACTGAGCGCGCGCGCCCTCCCCGTCCATTCCTCGGAGCACGTCCACGGCGTTCGCAGTTCCGAAATCGTAGGCGTTGTCCACGCCAGTTCCCCGCAAGATTCCGGAATATCCCGCAAGGAAATATCCCGAATCTTCGACATGGCGAATCACAAAATCAGGATTTTCGATTTCCTGCGCGGCCGTGGCTTTGAGCACCAAATTATTGTTGCGGTCAAGATACGCCTTCACTTCGCCGTTAGAATCGTTTATCCTGTTGATGACATCTTCAACGCGGTCCGTGGGATAATACGGAACTTGGATATTTCCCGCATGTCCTGAAAGAGTCATCACGCCCGCAATTCCGATTTGTTCCTGCGCATCGAGCGAATTTGTTCCAGTAAAACGGAATGCGTAAGTCTGGTCTTCCACGCCGTCTCCGTTCGAATCATAGTTGCCGTTGGTGTTTTCCACAAACGGACGCTGCACGAAAAAGTCAAGTCCTGTCGTGTTGTTCGCGCCCACAGAATTGCGGTGCACGTCGTTCACCAAGTCCGCGAAATTCATCGTCATCGTGTTGAGCGACTGGATTTCGTTGCGAACATCGACATCGCGAAGCTCAATCAACGCGCCGAGCGAGCCGCCTTTCACGACCGCCTCGTTTCGAGTGTCCGCCCAAACCACGCGGCTGTAGCCGTTGTTGTCCACGACGCTTTCCACGTCGAACTGTCGCGCGATGCCGCCTTGCACCAAAATGTGTCCTTCAAGATGAACCATGAATTCGTCGCTGTCGCGCTGGTCGCTCGTGATGTTCGCGATCTTCGAAAGCTTTTCCACGAGCAAGTCGCGCCTGTCCATCAAGTCGTTCGGATTGTCGCCCATCGCCTTGGAGCGAACGATTTCTTTCGAAAGAGCCGCGATTTGATTCGCGTAGTCGTTGAGCTGCGCCACGTTCGACTCGATGTCGCTGTTCAAAAGATTTCCGATTCCAGTCAAAGCCTTGTCGCGGTTTTGAATCGAATTGACGAGCGACTGTCCGCGAGAAACCACCGCCTCACGATGCGCCTGGCTTTCAGGATAAAGCGAAAGTTCCTGCCATGATTCCCAAAATTTGTCCATCGTCGTGCGGATCGAAACGTCGTCCGGCTCGTTGTAAATCTGCTCGAGCATCATGTAATATTTGCTGCGAGTTTCCCAATACGTTTCCTGATTGCTCTGCTCCACGATTCGCTGGTCGAGCATTTCGTCGCGAACGCGCTTTATGCTCTGCGCTTCCATTCCCTGCCCTATCTGTCCGGGAACTTCCGCGCGTGAAAGGTCGGGGCGATAAATCGGATTAAACGCGCGGAGCTGGACGCGCTGGCGCGAATAGCCTTCCGTGTTCGCGTTCGTGATGTTGTGGCCAGCAGTTGTAATCGAGCTTTGGTGCGCGTTCATGCTGCGCTTTCCGATTTCTATTCCTGAAAATGTTGACATAGTTTCCTCCTACAAAATCTTATTGAGCACGACGCTCTGCGGCTCGGGCTTGAGAATCTTTCCTTCGCGCGAATACAAAACGTTGCGCCTTTGCGGAACAGCGTTTTCCAAAACGCCTCGCACGAAATTCTGCATCGTCTCAATGTAAGTGTTCAGCGCGAAATTCTGCACTTTCGATTTCAAAAGGCTCGAACGCAACTTAGCCAAAAGTTCGCGGGAATCTTCACCCTGCTTCGCAATCAAAGAATCGCGCTTTGCTTCCATCGCGGAAAACTGCGACGAAAGTTCGTTCAGGCAATCGATGTCGCGCTCGAGATTCACCCAATTTTTTTCTTTCACCGTGGAATACACGCTCGCCTGGCATTCAAGGATTTTTTCCACGAGCGCGATTTCCTGCTCCAAAAGCGCGGCGAGTTCGCCACTTGCCATAGAAGACCTCCGCCTACAATTATTCATTTAGATTATCGGAATCGCAGAAAAATTGTTTAGGAAAAAATTCTATTTTTTTTGAAGCCCCTTACGGAAGCGAAACGGTGCAGAAGCTATTTCCAAAGGTAGCGAAAATTTATGTTTCGCATCGTGCAACCAAAAAATTGCAAAATCGCAACTTATGGGTGATTTCATTTCAAAAAGAAAAATGCTAAAATGTTTTTGAAAATTCACGTTGCAATTTTAATTAAAGTAGGAGAAAAAATGAATTTCAACGAAAAACTAAAAACATTGAGAGCGCGGCACAAAATCACGCAAGAAGAACTTTCGCAAGCGCTCGGAATTTCGCGCCAAGCGGTGGCAAGATGGGAAAGCGCGCAGGCGTTCCCCGACATTCAAAACCTTTGCGAATTGAGCCGCATTTTCAGCGTGTCTCTGGACTATCTCGTGAAAAACGGCGAGTGCGAAAAAAAACTCGTTCACGCAAAAACAAGCGAAATGCGCGAGCTCGCGCTTTTCAGGATGAAGGCCGCAAAGAACACTTACGCCGCCGCGGCCGGCCAATGCGAGTCGAGCCGCCCGCAATCGCACGATTTTCGTTTCGAGGAAAACGGCTGGCTTTACATCGACACTTATCTTGGCGGAGAAAAATTTTCTGGCGAAGAGGCGGTCTGGAAAAACGGCTCGCCTCTTTGGGCAATGAATTATTCGGGAAGAGTTTTAAACGAAAATTTTTCAGGCGACTTTTTGAAATCCGCATTGCGAAACTGCACGGAACAATTTCCGCGCGGCCCGCGCCATTTTTCCGCAGGCGAGTTTCTCTACAAAACCGAAATCCAAGGCGAGATGGAATGGTTTCAAGGCTTCGAAGAAATTTTCTTCCGCGACGAAAAATGCTACGAAGCCCATTACCATGGCGGCGTGGTGAAATGAGAATTGCGGAAAGTGAGGATTCTCGCGCAAACGAAATTCGCCGACAAGAAACGTTGATTTTTTTTTCAAAAATTTTCACGCTTTGCTATTGACAAAAATGCACATTTTCTGATAAAATAAATTTCATCGATAACTTGGTGTCTGTAGTTCAGCGGTAGAGCGCCAGATTGTGGATCTGGTTGTCGTGGGTTCGATCCCCATCAGGCACCCGATTTTTCGCAAGAAAAATGTCCACGATTCGCGTTCGTAGCTCATCTGGATAGAGTCCCGGACTTCGAATCCGGTGGTAGCAGGTTCGAATCCTGTCGGACGCAAAGCAAAGTGATTCGCTTGCCGACACGATGCAATTTTTTATGGGCCATTAGCTCAGCTGGTAGAGCAACAGACTCTTAATCTGTGGGTCGCTGGTTCGAAGCCGGCATGGCTCAAAGCCTTTCGCAAAATGCGAAAGGCTTTTTTTTGCGCAAATCCTTTTTCCGCATGTTGATTCGTGCTTGTGTCGAGGTATGTTGATTTTTTTTTCGCAACGTGATATTCTATAAAAATGATTTGGGTCATCGGTTCGACTGGGATGCTCGGCGCAGAAGTTTGCCGCGCGGCACAAAAAGAAAAAATTCCACTCGCTGCCACCGCAAGCGACGTTGACGTGCGCGACTACAACGCGCTCAAAGATTTTACCGAAAAATGCGAAACTCAAAATTATTTGGCGAGCCACAAAGCCCAAGGACAACGCGCGAAAATCGAATGGATTGTAAACTGTTCCGGCTATACCGCAGTGGAAAAAGCCGAAAAAGAAAAAAACGCCGCCACCGCCCTCAACGTGGAGGCAGTGAAAAATATCGCGCGAGCGGCGAGGGATTGCGGCGCAAAACTCATCCACATTTCAACCGACTACGTTTTCGACGGCGCGTCATCGATTCCTTATAACGAGGATGCAAATAAGAATCCGCTTGGAATTTACGGTCTTACAAAATCGCTCGGCGAAGACGAAATCCAAAAAACAATGACGCAATTTTTCATCCTGCGCACTTCTTGGCTCTATGGATTTGGCCGCCCGAATTTCGTTACGACGATGGCTCGATTGATGGAATCAAAGCCGCAAATAAAAGTCGTTTCCGATCAGCGCGGAACGCCAACTTTCACTGCAGATTTGGCAGACGCAATTTTGAAAATCATAAAAATTTCGGACAAAGCAGGCACGGACATTTTTAGGAAAAAATCTATTCCCTACGGCATCTACAATTTTTCGAATTTAGGCGAAACTTCATGGCACGGATTCGCACTTGAGATTCAGCGGCTTCTGAAAAAATACAGACGCATCCAAAACGAATGCGCCATCCAGCCCTGCACTTCCGAGGAATTCGGCGCGAAAGTCGAACGGCCGGCATACTCGGTTTTGAGCAAGGAAAAAATAATTTCCGCGATGAAAATAAAAATTCCCAAGTGGCAGGAAAGCCTCGAAAAATTCATAAAGGATTCACGTTTCGAATTTTAACAAAAAGACTTGAAAGAATTTTTTCTTTTTTCTTCCGCAAAAATTTCCAAACAAAAAAGGTCGCCTAAAATGGCGACCTTTTTTGTTTGCTTTGCAAGCGACTATTCGCTCACTACGCAAGATTTCATCTAGCAACGAATTTCACTTTATAAAACTCGCTACTAGATTTTCATTCGATTATCGCTTGAGCGAAATCACAGTTTCAAGCAATGTGTCCGCCGTGCGAATCGTCGCCGCGTTCGATTGGAAGCCGCGCTGCGTCACAATCATTTCGGAGAACTGGTCGGTAAGGTCAACGTTCGACATTTCGAGCGCGCCGGCAAGAAGGCTTCCTTTGCCCGCGATTCCGCTTTCGCCGATGTTCGCCTGTCCCGAGTTGTTCGACTCGACGTAAGTGTTGTCGCCGGCCTTTTCCAAGCCGCCTTGGTTCGTGAACGAAGCGAGCGCGATTTTTCCGATCGTCCTGTTCGTGCCGTTCGAATAAACGCCCGTGATGATTCCGCTTGAATCAATTTTGAAATTGTCCAAATAGCCGAGCGTGTAGCCGTCCTGCGAGAACGCCTTTGTCGAACTTTGCGACGCGCTTTGCGTCACCGTGTTTCTCATCGATCCAATTTCGCCCAAATTGATGTTGAACGTCTGTCGATAAGGATTTCCGTCCTCGTCGGGATTCGCGTCCGGAACTGCGAAAGAAGCCTGCAAAATAATTTCGCCTGTTTCGTTCGAGCCTGCCGCCGCGCTGTCCGTAACTGAGCGGAGCGTTCCCATGTTGTCGAAATTCACGATGAACTCGTTCGTCTGTCCGTCCGTTGTTTGAAGCCCGACGCGCGTTTGTGTGAACTCGGCGTTTTCGGGATCGATTTGAACCGTGGCGCGCCAGCTGTTCGGGTCGCCCACAACTCTCGTGAACGCGATGCTCAAAATATGTTCGTTTCCGAAGCTGTCATAAATTTTTTGCTCGGTCGCCCAAGTGCCTTTCGCGATGTCGGCGGGCGTCGCGCCTTCTGGCGGAATTTCGGGCGTGTTCTTGTTCAAGTTACAGGCGTAGTTCACGTTGAGCGTCGCCTTGGCAGGATCTTTCGAGCCGACAGGAATCGTCAAGTCGGTGGGACTCGCCGCAGTCTGCACGATCATCTCGCCGTTCAATTCGCGAGCCATCCAGCCCTGCACGCGGTAGCCGTTCGCAGGATTGACCAAAGTTCCGTCCTTGTCCAGGCTGAACGCGCCGTTTCGAGTGAAGTATGTTTTTTCGCCGTTCTGCAAGACGAAAAATCCATTTCCTTGAATCGCGACATCGGTGGAAACTCCGGTGGACTGCAAGTTGCCCTGCGTGAAAATCGTGTGAATCGCCGCAGTCTGCACGCCAAGTCCGACTTCCTTCGGATTCACGCCGCCCACTTCCGTGGTGGGAGCCGCCGCGCCCGAAAGCTGCTGGCTTATCATGTCCTGAAAATCCGCGCGGCCTTTTTTGAAGCCGTTCGTGTTTACGTTGGCGATGTTGTTTCCAACAACGTCCATTTTCGTTTGGTGATTCTGCATTCCGGAAACGCCGGACCAAAGTGATCTCATCATATCGCTACCCTCGGTTTATCAATTAGCATAGACTGCTTTTACATAATTCATATCGTAGAAATTTCCGTTCACTTGGACTTGCGGTTTTTCGCCGCGAGTGAATCCGTCCACGACCCCAGTAACAGTTTGACCGTCTCCCATGTCAAGCTCGACGACCTTTCCGACAGTGCCGGCCGCTTCGCTCGTTCCCATCAGCTGCGCCATCTTCGTAAAGCCGTTGCTCATGTTGTACATCTGTTCAAGGCTAGTGAACTGCGCCATCTGCGCGATGAACTGGCTGTTGTCCATTGGCGACATAGGATCTTGATGCGTCATCTGCGTCATCAAAAGCTTTAGAAAATCATCCTTGCCCAATTCCTGACTCGGCGCGCGTCCATTCGCGTTTTGCAATTTGTTGAACCTGTCCACTTCGGCGTTCACCTGAAGTTTTTCGGCAGGACTCATTGTAGCGTTGAATTCCATCTTCACCTCTTTATGCGACGACATCTATCGAATTGCTCGAAGACAAAACGTTGCCTATATTTTTATCGGCATTTTCAAATCCAACTGAAATGTTTTCTTCGACAAATTCGCCATAAATTTTTTTGCCCTGCCGCATTGAAGAATCGTCGTCTTGTCCGCCGCGATTTTGCTGCGCGAATTGCATTTCGCTTCCGGCAAAACTCACGTCGAATTTCGCGTCTTCGAATCCGCTTTGGATGAAAGCGTTGCGCAAGACGTCCGCGCCGTCGCCGAATGCGTTGAACGCTTCGCGGCTTGCCACGACGATGTGTCCCATCACGGTCTTTCCCGAAAGTTCAAGTCCGATTTTCACGTTGCCCAAAGATTCAGGATGCAAAACCAAATTGATTGTGCCCGAATCGTTGTCGCGAAGGACGATGTTTCCCGCGCGGACAAATTCGCCTGCGTTCTGCGTGATTTGATTTTTGAGCATCGCCTGGAAATTCGAGCCGTCGGCGGCCGCGCTTTGAGAATCAAGCGAAAGAATGTTCTTTTCGCCGTTCGCTGCCAAATCCATCGTAAGTTCGATTCCGCCGCCCTGCGAATCATTTTGCGGCGCGCGCACGAAATCTTTTTTCAAATCTTTCGCTTCCGTCTGCGCGGCTTCTGCGTTCGTGCGAAAATCCTTCACTTCGATTACGCCGATTTTCGAATCCCTTTTCGATTTTGCGGAAATCGCATTTTCGGAAGAAAAGTCTCCCGCATGTTTCAAAGCAGGCTCGAAAGATTTGGCATCAGCGTTTTGGACAAGCGTCGCGGAAATCGGAAGTTCGGAAATAATTTCGGCATCGACATTTTCGTCAAGCGAATCATTTCCACGCGCGGAAGATGCCGCTTCGGAAAGAAAATTTTTCTTCGCAAGCCCGACGCGCAAGTTTTCCAAATCCGAAAAATTTTCTGCGGAAGCGCGCAAATCTTTTTCCGAATCAATGCCGGAATTCTTCTGCGATTTTTTTTCGTTTTCCGCACGCGCGACTTTCTTTCCTTCAATGTTTTCCGATTTTTTTACGGAAGTTTTTTTTGCGTCGCGGGCGTTCGCAAAAACCGCGCCCTTCAAAATTTAGTCCGTTTTAAGATTTTTTTCGCGCGAAACTTTTTCGCCTTAATAATTGTTTTTTTAAGCGAGGTTTTTTAAGCATTT
>CAMWIU010000029.1 GCA_947174385.1 uncultured Treponema sp. | reverse complement strand
TTCATTTATATTTCCGTAACGTCGCCGCCAATAAATTTCGGATATGCATATAAAAATAAAAGTTGAATTTTTGAAGACTTTTGTGGTGGGGGAAGTCTCCCCCTCGCTCCAGCCCGCTTTCGCGGTCTTCCGCTACCCCCTCTGTATGCAAGCCGTCTACCATGCCTTTTTGCTCGATTTTTTCATTTCGGCGAAAACGTCGTTTCCCCAAACTGCGGTGGGCGAATTGTCCTCTTTGACCAAATCCAGCTCGTTCGCGGGAAGGTCGTTTTCCTGCCCGTTGCCAAACCAGCTCCACGCGAGCCAGCCGACTTGCTTTTCATTGCAATAATCGAAAATCGTTTTGTAGGGAATCGGCGTCACGATTTCCTTGTTTCGCGCCTTGTCCAAGCGATTGTGTTTCCACGCGAATTCGCCGACGCAAAAGCAAAGATTCTTGTCCAAAAAAGCGTCAATTCTTTCTTTTATTCCAGCCTCGTCCGGCGCGGCGTAACAATACATGTGCCCCGAAAAAATTATGTTGCCGCTTTCGTCCGCCGCCAAAATTTTCGGCGCGACTTTCGCAAGCCCCAAAAGGTCTTGCCCGTAGCCCGGCGAGTCGATCATGATTACATTTTGAATTTTCGCCGCGCGAATTTTTTTCACGGCATCAATATATGTTTGCGTGTAAATCGGATTTTCGCTTTCCCATTGCTTCGACCATTCGTTCGCAATGTTCACGATGCAGCAGTCCTTGTATTTGTTCAAAATCTCTTTTTGCGAAATCCAATATTCCACGGCGGCCTCAATGTATTTCGCCTCGTTGAATCCTGTGGAATCGTGAATTTCCAAAATTGCGATTTGTCCGTTTTCCTTGCAAGTCAAAATCAATTTTTCGAGCGTGGCGGAATCTTCCGGCCCTGAATTCCAATTCGGATTTATGTTGATGCTGATGACGATGCGACTTGCGTTCGAGCCATATTCGGCGGATTTTTTTATGTCGTCGAACGAGCGTTCCTTGAACCATGCATAGGCGATGTTCGTGCCGCGCATCAAAAATTTTTCGCCGCTCGCAAGGCAAAGCGATTTTCCTTCCACGTGCATTTTTGTCGCTCCTTGAATTTGATTTGTGCGTCGAGGTATGTTGATTTTCAAATTATATCAAGAATATATAAAAAAAAGTTGTGCCTGTCAAATTTACAAGTTGAATTTTTATTTGTAAAAAAAACGGCTTCCGCGAAAATTTCGGAAGCCGTTTTGTGTTTAAGTCACAAAGAGTGGTTATTGTTTTATTCTTTTTCGAATGTGCCCCATGAACCTATGGTCACTGCAAGAGTTGCGCCTTTTTTGGTGACAGTTCCGCTTTGCGTTTTGCCGTCGGCCGTAACGCTTACTTTCTCGCCGTTTTTCAGCCCGCCAGTCCATTTTCCGTTCAAACCTTTGGCACCTCCGTTCCAACACGTACAAGTGCCATCGTTATTAAATTCTATGCCTTCCCATTCTCCTTTTGACATGTAGTCCTTATTTCGATTCCACCAACTGCTGCTATCAAGGCTATCGACCTGTCCGCCTGACAAAACATTGCCGCCAGTCTTTTGACTGCTCGCCTTGTTCAGCTTTTCGTTTTGTTGGAGCTTTTCGCCAAGTTTCGTCGAACCGAGTACATCCTTAAGACTCTTCGCATACGAGGTCGCGCAAAGAAGTCCTGCCATAATGGCGAAAACCGCCACACTTTTGCAAATCTTTTTCATGATTTGTCTCCTAAAAAATAAAATTTGATGTTTGATTATACTGTTTATGGGGGGGGGTATGTCAAGTATGTTTTTGAAAAATTTTAGTTTTTTCTTAAAATTTCAATTTTTGCGCGGCAAAATTCATTATCAAATATGACATTCATTTGTCATATTTATTCGACAAAGTGTTTGTTCCACTCCGAGCGCGGAAAGCAACTCATTATAAGAAAATGCAGATTTTTTTTCAAGCAACGCGGTGGTGGAAACAAAATCGGCGGAAGTGGAATTCGTTTTTTTCAAAACCGCGCGAATCAATAAATTTTTTGGCGTTCCTTCCATGTCGATGAATTCCAAAATCTGAACGGCATAGCCGGCTTGTTCCAAAATTTCTGCGCGGACGCAATCCGTAACAAGCGCGGCAAATCTTTCGCGAATGATTCCATATTTTAAAAGCGGGCGCAGAATTTTTCGCGCGGAGTTTTCGGCACTTTGCTTACAATTCGATTTTTTTTGCAATTGCAAATTGATTTCGTGCTGGCAGCAAGGCACGCTCAAAATCGCTTTTGCGCCGCGCCGCACGGCATAGTCGAGCGCGAAATCCGTGGCGGTATCGCAAGCATGCAATGTAATCACGATGTCGGGATTTTTTTCGCTAGAAAAATCCGTGATGTTTCCGCAAAAAAAATTTATGTTTTGCAAACCAAGTCGGCGCGACAAATCCGCGCAATTTTCGATGACATCTTTTTTCAAATCCACGCCCGTAATTTCAAACGGAATTTTTTTCTGCGAAAAATAATAATGCACGGCAAAAGTCAAATATGATTTGCCAGAGCCAAAATCCAAAATTCTTATCGGCTCGATTTGCGAAGACGAATTTAGCAGCGCGGAATTTTCAGATTTTTTTTGCTCGAGAATTTCTGGCATAACGTCGTCGAGGAATTCCAAGAAGCGATTTATTTGGCGGAACTTCGCGTGCTTCGCGGCAATCACTTTTCCATCGCAAGTCATCACGCCCAATTCCTGCAAAAAAGGAACGCGCTCGCCTTCTTGAATGATGTAATTTTTTTTGCGATTTTGTCCGAGCGCGATTTTCTCACCAACAATTTTTTCTCCGAGAATTTTTTTCGCGCCAATTTTTTGCGGCGAATCATTTTTCAATTTTTTTGCGATGCGCGTGACTTTTCCTTTTTTGCTCGTCATAAAAACAATTTCCTCGCTTTCCGTGCGCTCGGTGCAATTGCGAAAAGTTTTTCCGATATTTTCCTGCAAAAAAATTTCGGTTTCTTGCAAAGAAAAATTTTTATGGAACGTTTGCGTGGCTGTGAAAAATTCCGCGAAATAAATTTTTTCATCGCGCGAATTTTTTTTGCGCGCAATTTCGTTTTGCGAATTTTTTTCCGCCGAAAAATTAAAATCGGAATTCAATTTTATTTTAACACGCTCATATTTGCGTCCCAAAATTTTTTCGACTTGCGCCGTCGGCTTTGACAATGTGGCAAAAATAATCATCGCATTATTGTAGACCAAATAGAAAAAAAATGCTACAATGATTTTATGGCTAAGACCTTTGTTTTTGTGAATCAAAAAGGTGGTGTGGGAAAAACAACTTCCGCCATAAATATTGGAGCGTACATTGCGCTTGCCAAAAAAAAAGTTCTTCTTGTTGACTTTGACTCGCAGGGAAATATGTCGAGCGGAGTCGGCGTTTCTTCAAAAGAAAAACCGACGGTTTACGAACTCATAAGCGGAAATTCTACGCCGGAAGAAGCCGTCAAAAAAACTTGCATTCCGACTCTCGACGCAATCAGCGCGGGAATTGATTTGTCGGGCGCGGCGGTCGAATTGGTCGATCAAGAAAACCGCGAATATTTTTTGAAAAACGCGCTCAAGCCTTTTCAAGAAAAATACGACTATATTTTGATTGACTGTCCGCCTTCGCTTGGAATTCTCACGTTGAACGGACTTGCCGCCGCCGACGAAGTTTTGGTTCCGATGCAATGCGAATATTTCGCGCTCGAAGGAATCACGCTTTTGTTGCAGACAGTTAAAAAAGTGCAAAAGAGCATCAACACGAAATTGAAAATTGGCGGAATATTTTTTACGATGTACGATGTGCGCACTCGTCTTGCGCACGATGTCGTCATGCAAGTAAAAACTTATTTTAAAGATTCTGTTTTCAATACGATTATTCCGCGCAACGTGCGTTTGAGCGAAGCGCCTTCGCATGGACTTCCGATTTGCAAATACGATCCGGAATGCATCGGCGCGAAAAGCTACGAAAAGTTGGCGGAGGAGGTAATGCATCGTGTCTAAAAAAAGGCAAGTTTTGGGAAAAGGACTCGGTGCGTTGATGCGCGACGCAGAAGACGAAAGCGAAGTCGATGTCGCCGTCGAATCCGAAAATTCGAAAGAAAAGAAAATTGAGAAAACGGAAAAAGTTGAAAAGCGTCCCGCAAAAAAATCCAGCCTTCCCGCGCAGATTGAAAGCGACGAAAGCGGCACGCTTTGGATTGATCCGCATCTTTTAAAACCGAATCCTCACCAGCCGCGCCAAATTTTTGACGACAACGCTTTGAACGAACTTGCCTATTCAATTCGCGAGCATGGCGTAGTTCAGCCGATTGTGATTGAAGATGCGGGCGACGGAACTTTTTTCATAATCGCCGGAGAACGCAGAACGCGCGCTTCGATTTTGGCGGAACAAAAAAAAGTTCCCGTTCAGCTCCGAAAATTCAACGACGAAAAAAAATTGGAAATCGCGCTCATCGAAAACATCCAGCGTTCGGATTTAAATCCAATCGAAGAAGCGCAGGCGTATTATAATTTGATGCAGCTCGGCGGATTAAGTCAGGACGAAGTGGCGAAGAAAGTCGGCAAAGGCCGCCCAACGGTCGCAAACGCGCTCAGGCTTTTGAAGCTGCCCGAGGACATGCAAAACTCGCTTATCGTCGGACAAATCACGGCGGGGCACGCGCGCGCTTTGCTTTCGGTTTTGAATCCTGCCGATCAGCGCGTTCTCTTCAATAAAATTATCGGCGAATCAATTTCGGTGCGCCAAGCGGAAAATGAAGCCGCGCGATTGAACGAAGGAAGCCGCGCCGCAAATCCGAAAGATGCCGCCGCGAACAAACAAAAAAAGGATGCCGATGTCGCCGCACTCGAGCAAAAATTCATCGAGGCGCTCGGAACGAAAGTTCAAATGAAAGGCTCTCTCGAAAAAGGCTCGCTCGTTGTGGAATATTTTAGCCGCGCGGATTTGGACAGACTCTACGAAATTTTCGTCAAAGAATAATTTGATTCAAATGCGCCGCGTCAAAATGCGCGAAAAATTTTGTGGCGAAATTGCAAATCATTTCACAAACTTCGAATGTATTCGCGCACGAAATGATTTCCCACTTTCGCGTTCGCCAAAAATTCTCGGAACGAATAAAATTTTTGCCCCGCAGAAAATTCTTGTCCAAGCTGAATAAATTGCCTGCCGTCGTTTCCATAAGTTATCAAAAATTTTTTTCCGTCGTAAGAAAAATCAAATTCGCGCTTTTGTTCAATGTAAGACTGGAGTTCGTCCGTGGTCATAAAATTCATTTTATGCAAAAATCAATTTTTTGTAAAGATGAAGCTACAACAAGTTGATGTGCCGCGCACACTTGCCTTATTCGCGCCGATGTGATATACTTTTAAAAATTTGAATTTGTTCGAGGAAACATGCTTTTTTATCTAGGCGATTTTTTAAGGAAAAATTTTGATTTCGGACCTTCGCGCCTTTTGCAGTCTTACGCGGTTTTAATCGTCGTCGCGCTTTATTTGGGATTTTTTTGTTGCCTGAAACTTTTGCCAAAATTCTATAAATTTCTTCCGCACGATCGCGGACGCGAATTCACTTTGACAGCGGAGGCGGCCAAAGGCAAGCCGACAGGCGCAGGCGTGGTGTTCATCACGCTTTTTGTGCTGATTTGTCTTTTGTGCGTGCCGCTCACTTTTCTTGAAGGCGCGGCAATATTTTTCACATGGCTTACGATGCTCACGGGATTTTTAGACGATGCCAGCACGGTTTCCTGGGGGGAGTATTTAAAAGGCGCGCTCGATTTAATTATAAGCGTTGCGTTCAGCGTGATAATTTATTTTTGCATCGCGAAATTTTCGGAAGACGGCGGCGTTTATTTTTGGCTTCCGTTCGTGACAAGTCCGCTCAAAATTCCGTTTTGGCTTTACGTCGCAATCGGAACAATTTTGATTTGGACTTCAATCAACACGACGAACTGCACGGACGGCGTGGACGGACTTTCTTCCACTTTGATTCTTGTCGCGCTGATGACGCTGGGACTTATTTTTTACGTCGTGCTCGGCCACATCGACATGTCAAAATATTTGCTCGTGCCTCATCTCAAAACCGGAGCGGCGTGGGGAATTATGATTTTCGCGATGGCGGGAATTTTGATGGGATATTTGTGGCACAACGCTTTTCCAAGCAACGTCCTGATGGGCGACGCAGGAAGCCGCGCGCTCGGATTTTTCATCGGCGCGTGCGTTTTGGTTTCGGGAAATCCGTTCATTTTGCTCGCCACGTCTTCGGTCATGCTGATGAATGGTGGAACAGGCTTGATCAAAGTCGCGCTCTTGCGATTTTTCAAAATCAAGATTTTTGCGAACGTGCGTTTTCCCCTCCACGATCACGTCAGAAAAAATTTGAATTGGTCGCCAACGCAAGTCCTTTTGAGATTTTTGATTCTGCAACTTTTGATTACGATTTTCACGCTCGGAATTTTCTTCAAGATTCGCTGAAAAATTTTGAGATTGGAAAAATCATGTCAAGTTCAGTTATTCACATTTTCGGCGCGTCAGGCTCGGGCACTTCGACGCTTGGCTCGTACATCAGCGAGCGACTCGGCTACGCTTTCATGGACACGGACGACTATTATTGGAAGCCGACAAATCCGCCCTACAGAGAGGCGCGGCCTGTTTCGGAGCGGCTGGAACTGATGAAAGATCGCATTGCAAAATCCGGCGACGTGGTGATTTCAGGCTCGCTTTCCGGCTGGGGCGACGGCCTGATTCCGCTCTTTACGCTCGCTGTCCGGCTTGTCACGGATTGCGCCATACGGCTTGCGCGGCTGAAAAAACGAGAGAAAGAAAAATTCGGCGCGCGCGTAGAAAACGGCGGAGACATGTTCGACGAGCACCATGCGTTTCTTGCCTGGGCCGCCGAATATGACAGCGGCGACCGCACAATCCGCAGCAAGGTACGGCACGACGAATGGCAAAAACTGCTGACCTGCCCGCTGATTGTGCTTGACGGAAGCGCACCGGCAAAAGACAATTTTGAGAAGATACGGATAGCCCTGAAAAGGTGACGGGAAATCTGTTTTCGCGACGCATGATTTTTGGCATTATGAAATTCGCTCGTCTTTCAAAGTTTTGATCGCCGCCTCAAGAAGTTTGACGGTTTTTGCATGCGCCACACGATTGCGCGCATTTTTTCCAGTAACAAGAAATTCCACGGAAGTCTGAAGCGTCGCGGCAATCTTGACCGCCTGTTCTGCGTTCGGAAGCCTGTCCTTGCTTATCCACGATTGCAAGGTGTTGTAGCTTTCCTGAATCTGTTCAGCAAGTTCTTTTTGAGAAAGCCCAAGATATTCAAGACTGTCCCTCACTCGAATCCAAAATTTCAGCATCACTTTAAAATATAGTACAAATGGATTGTTTTTCACTTGACAATATATCCAAATGTATTTATAATAATAAAAAATCAATCCAAATGGACAATACAACAATCCTTTTGGATAATATTTTAAGGCGTAGAGAACGCTGAAAGAAAAAATTCGGAGGAAATGATGAAACACTGTGCCGCTATGCTTGCTGTCCTGCTTTCGCTTGCGCCGCTTGCTTCCTCAATGCCAGCCAAAATCTTGCACGGCACGTACCGTTCCTCCGAATCCGACACCGTAATCAAAATCGAAAAAGGCGGATACACACTTCGGGGCGACCAAATTGAAATCCGGCTGGACGGAAACAGAACCGTCTGCTACACCGTGTTCAGCTGGACGAGTTTTGGCAACACGCACGAACTGTTCTGCTTTTCAGATTTTGAAAAATAAAACGCTCCGCAATGAGGCTAAACTACGAAGGTGGAAAACATGAAGAAAATGCTGATTGCATTGGCGGCGACAGCCGTTTTGGGAATGGGTATCGCTGTGGCGGAAAGCCGCGCGTACAATGACGGATACAAATCCGGCACAAACCATGAGGATAATAGTTGCAATTACAGTCGCAACTCCCAGCAGGAGGATTGCAACCGTGGCTATGTGGACGGATACAACGCCGTCAACAAATAACATGGGCGAATGCGCATAAAAATTCGCATTTCATTTCCTATCCCTTTCCTGCGGCACTGTTCCGGGGAAAGGGATGTTTTTAATCTGTCGAATTTTACTCTTTCCATTTCATGTATTTTTTTTGCATTCCGTGTATTCAAAAATTCCGCGTTCCTGCTAAAAGAAACAAACTTTTTTACAAATTCTCGAGAGTAAAAAAAATCCAAATTATTTGTATATTGATATATCATAAATTTTTGACAATTTATTTTTATGCTATTGTAAAATATATTTTCATATTATATACTATCGTGGTGCACTCAAAAATAAAATATGTGCACAGATAAAAATAAAGCAAGGAGATATTATTATGGAATTGAAAGAATGCATTAAAGCAATTTTAGATAAATTTAAACCGGGTGATTATTTTGATTCTCACACAATCATTAATGAGTTGATAGCAAATAAGGATTATCACCTTGCCTATTTGCAAGCGTACTCTGAAAATTGCACTGTAGCACAGTATCATGGAATAATTGCAAAAATGATTGGAAGCTTTGATTGCATACAAGACACCTTATTATCTACGAAATCGCATACTATTTATGGCGATATAACAAACAATGAACTGTGGCAGAAAAAATAGTCGCTGAAAAATTAGGAAATATTTGTCAGTTCCAAGCGAAATGGAACTGGCATCAAAAAATATTGTAAAATCAATGAAAAAAAATATGGATTTAACAATAATAGATGACTTATGCAAATCTATCGCCGATATAAACCAAAGAGTTGAAAGAAACAGGCTGAATACCATTGGTACGATGAATATTGCTGAAATAATGAACAGACACCATTTGGAAAATCAGCACAGCAACATATTGGCATTTCTAATTGATCCAAAAGAAAAGCATAATCACAAAGAATATGGCAATTCTTTTTTAGAGGTGTTAAAGAAAAAAGGTTTGAAAATTCATGACGGCAGTGTTGTATCAATACAAAGAGAAGATTCAACCGACGAACTAAGAAGAATAGACTTACTTATAAAGACAGATTCTGACTTCATTATTATCGAAAATAAAATAGGTGCAGACGATCAGAAAAATCAAATAGCAGACTACTTATCTTCTTTTGAGAATTTCATTGGTTCAAAGGAAAATATTTTTATTGTCTATTTAACACCTTTTGGAAAAGAACCATCTGAAAAATCAATTTCTAAAGAACGTCTTCATGAGTTAAAAGAAACTTATCGTTATGTAAGTTTGTCATACTCAAAAGATATATTAGACTGGCTTTCGACTCTAAAAACAAAAAATGAAGAAGATGTCTTGAAAGCCGGAATAACTCAATATATAGATGTCGTAAAAGCTGTTTCGAATCAAAGAAAGGAGACCTTTGATATGAATCAAGAAATTTCAAAAGAGTTGTTGAAAGAATATGGAAATCTTACACGTGAGCAATTAAGAGAAAAATTAATTGCTGCGCATGAATTTCAAAATAACATAAGTTTAGTTTTGTTTATAAACTTTTTTGAGGACGCTTTCAAAGAAGCAAAAGGCAAGCTTGCTCTATTTTGCAACAATAAATTTGACTATAAAAGTATTGATGAATGGAAAAATGATGTTGTAAAATTCCAAGAAAGATTCGGCGTACGATGTTATGAAAACAATCTGACTCAAGACTTATTTGTTCGAGATCTGATGTCCAATAAATTTGTATTTGCCTGCAAAGAAGAAGATGTCTATGATATTGGACGTCCTATCGAGATTGAAGGCTATGCTTTAGCAAATGAACCTGAATCATGGTTTGTGAATGCAATATTTGCTATGGAGGGATGGGACTGGGAAAAAAGATGTAATGGCAAACTTTCCACCCATGTCGTAAGAAACTGGTTTAATATCAAAGACTAGAGAAATCCAGTTCCCGCAATCCGCCCGCCCCTACTCCCCGAACAAAACCGCAAGCGTCTGCGCATCGCGCACCAAATTTTCCACGACGCAAAATTCGTTGGGCATGTGGGCCGTGTCGCAAAGCGTGCTCCAGACAACGCAATCAAATCCGTTGTTGCGAAGTTCCGCGCCCACCGTGCCTCCGCCGATTCCGATTGTTCGCGAGCGGATGCCGTGCGCTTTTTTCAATGCCGCGCTCATTTTTTGCACGACTTTGGAATCTGCGCTCGTCGGGCGGGATTGCGCTTTTTGCAAAATCGAAATTTTTATCTTCACGCCGAATTCGTTTTGCGCCTTTTGCGCGGCTTCTTTCACGACCTGCAAAACTTCGTCGCAACTGTATTCGGGAATTATGCGGCAGTCAAAATAAAATTCTTCCTTGCCGGGAATTATGTTCACGCCGTCAACGTTCGCCTTGCGCATCGTCGGCTCGAACGTGGAACGCGGCGGACAGAAAAGCGGATTTTGCTTTTTGAATTTTTTGTGAAGCGCGTCGTACAAATTCGAAGTGAACTTTGCCGAAGCAAGGCAGGCGTTCTTTCCTTGGTCGGGGTGCGAGCCGTGCGTCTGCTTTCCGAAGATTTCGAATTTCAGCCAAAGCACATTTTTTTCCGCGATTTCAAGCGTCTCGCCTTTTTTGTCGCCGCCGTCCGGAATGATGAACAAATCGTTTTTGCCAAAAATTTTTTTGTGCTTTTTCAAAAGGAAAAAAATTCCGTGCTTGCTTCCGACTTCTTCGTCCGCCGCAAAAAGCAATTTCACAGTGTGCTCGGGCGCGATTCCGTTTTTGACGAACGCCCACGCCGCAGCGAATGCGCTCACCAATCCCTGCTGATTGTCTTCCACGCCGCGCCCGAAAATTTTTCCGTCCTTTTCGGTGGCTTGCCACGGATCGGTTTTCCATGCGGACAAGTCGCCCGCCGGAACAACGTCCAAATGCGCGATCACCCAAATCGCAAAGTCGTCGTTTTTTCCGGGAATCGTTGCCACAAGATTCGGGCGGATTTTCGCGCTCACGCGCTCATCGGGGGAATCAAATCTGGCGAGATCTTCAAAGCCGTGCTCGCGAAGAAATTTTTCCAACGCGAGACATTTTTCAAGCTCGCCGTCGCCGCCGTTTTCGGGCGCGAGTGCTTTGTGCGAGGTGAGAATTTTTTGCAGCGAAATATATTCGCTTTCGTTTTCGGCGATAAATTCTTTTAATGAATCTGCATCCATAACTTTTCATTACCTTGCGGAACAAAAAAATTCGCTTCCCTTGGAAATAGCTTCTGCATCGTTTCGCTTCCGTAAGGGGCTTCAAAAAAAACGTTTAAAATTGTCCGCGCCGCAACAATTTGCTTGACGCGGACGAAATTTATTTTTTGAGAAATTTGTTGTAGGCGTCCCAAGTGGTTTTGAGCAAAGTTTCGATGTCGCTGTGCTCGGCTTTCCAACCAAGTTTTTCTGCGGCATATTTCGCGCTCGCCACCAAAGTTGCGGGATCGCCCGCGCGTCGCTCGGCATAGTCGGCAGGAATTTCCTTGCCTGTAATCTTGCGCGCGGCATCCACCATTTCGGTTACGGTCGTTCCTTTTTCGCTGCCCAAATTCACAGTGAGACTTTCGTCATTTTTCGCGATGTATTCCAACGCCTTGACATGCGCGACCGCCAAATCCGAGACGTGAATGTAGTCGCGGATGCAAGTCCCGTCGCGAGTGTCGTAATCGTTTCCGAAGATTTTCATTTTCGGCCGCATTCCGCAAGCCACTTCCATTATGATTGGAAGCAAGTTCGCTGGATTCTGCTCGAGGCCGTAGAGAACGCCGTCCACGTCGTAGCCCGCCGCGTTGAAATATCGGAGCGAAGCGAATTTGAGACCGCGAAGCTTTTCGTACCACGCCATGAATTCTTCGATTTTGAGTTTAGTAAAGCCGTAATAATTTTCGGGATTTTTCGGATGCGCTTCGTCAATCGGCAAATATTGCGGCTCGCCGAAAACTGCCGCGCTTGAAGAAAATACCATTCGCTTGCAGCCGTGAGTCACCGCGCTGTTCAAAATGTTGAGCGTTCCGTTGATATTGTTCAAAGAATATTTTTCCGGCTCGATCATCGATTCGCCCGCAGCCTTGAACGCCGCCAAATGAATGAAAGCGTCGAATCCTTTTGCGAACGCCGCGTCGAGCTGTTCCTTCATCAAAATGTCGCCGTGGATAAAACCGTTTTCCTTGAACAGGTTTTGTCGCAAGCCGCTCGAAAGGTTGTCGAAAACCGTGACGGCATGGCCGCATTTCATCAATTCCTTTACGACGTGGCTTCCGATATATCCCGCGCCGCCGATAACCAAAACTTTCATAGTGCCTCCATGAAAATAAATTAAATCATAATTTTTCAAAATTGAAAATTATTAATATTATAATGCAGGTCGCAAAAAAATTCAATTGAAAAATTCCGCAAAGAATGATAAAATTAAATTATGACTTCGGAGGAAAAATGCGCCAAATCATAACGAGCCTTCTCGAAACGGACATGTACAAATTCAGCATGGGGCAGGCGATTTATCATCAATTCCCGAGCTACACGACGGTTTGGAATTTTAAATGCCGAAACGACGACGTGAAATTTTCGCCGCAAATGATTCAGGAAATCCGCGAGCAAATCCGAATGTATTGCGATTTGCGTTTTTCCGAAGACGAGCTTGATTATCTGAAAAACATCGAATGGATAAAACGCGATTACGTCGATTTTTTGCGGCTTTGGCATCCGCGTTTTGAAGATTTTAAAATCGAGCCGTGCGAAGATGAGCGCGGACTTTTCATTGAAACTTCGGGCACTTGGCTCAACACTTCGTTCTACGAAATTCCCACGCTCGCAATTGTGAACGAAGTTTATTTTCGAATGACGCAAGATTACGATTCGCTTTTTTCGGATTTTGTCGAGCGTGCGAAAACCAAGACGA
Source organism: uncultured Treponema sp. (assembly GCA_947174385.1). Taxonomy (GTDB): domain Bacteria; phylum Spirochaetota; class Spirochaetia; order Treponematales; family Treponemataceae; genus Treponema_D. The sequence continues at coordinate 9,599 of CAMWIU010000029.1, read as the reverse complement.
AAAATCTTGTCGATGGAATTTTTACGATTGGGCAATTTTCAGAATTCGGAATGCGACGAAGGCTGAGCGCGCAGGCGCAAGAATTCGTGATTCGCGAGCTTGTTGATGCTCAAAAAAAATTCGGCTTCAAGGATTCCAATTTCATTGGAACGAGCAATGTTTTCCTCGCGAAAAAACTCGGCGTAAAGCCGATCGGCACGATGGCGCACGAATATGTTCAATGCGTCGGTCAGGGAAATCGCAAGCACAATCCCGCGTATTCGAATTGGTACATGCTTGAATCCTGGGTGCAGGAATACGGCGTGCTGAACGGAATCGCGCTCACGGACACTGTGGGCACGGACGTTTTTTTGCGCGACTTCCGCAAAACTTATGCCACGCTTTTCAGCGGAGTTCGGCACGATTCGGGCGACCCTTATGAATGGGCGGAAAAAATCATCGCGCATTACAAGTCGCTCGGAATCGATCCGAAGACGAAAACTTTTTTGTTCAGCGACAGTTTGAATTTTGAAAAGGCGACGCGGCTTTACAATGAGTTCAAGGACAAAGTTCGAGTGGCGTTCGGAATCGGAACTTACATCGCAAACGACACGCGAGTTCCGCCGCTCAACATTGTGATGAAAGTGACGGAATGCAACAATGGGCCTGTGGCGAAACTTTCCGACGCCGAAGGAAAAAATATGTGCAAAGATCCCGCGTACATTCATTATCTTAAACGCGCGATCGCATGGCGGCTCGAGCACAACGAAATGTAGTTTTGGAAAGCGTTGAAAAAATCGGCAATAAAATTGGCAAAGCTGTGTTTATAATTTGTCGTCATCACGTGTGTATGAATGATGAATATATCCCGGCCAATGCCATTCGCGTCCGCCTTTTATTCTTATGACGACATCGCCTTTTTCTTCTTGGAATTCTGGAATGTCGTATTTTTTGAAATTTTTCTTTTCATCACAAAATTCGCCCGGCATTTCAGGGAAAGCGTTGTACGCTTCTATTATTTCGCTGTAGTTGTCCAGCAAAAAGCGGACGCTGCAATCTTCGTACAGTGTGTTCAGGATGCTTCCCGCGAACTGTTTATGCGAATCGCTTATTTCTAAAATATAACAATCATCAGGCGTTGGCTTTGAAGAATCAAATAAAAACCTTCGAGGCGCGTAGTCGTTGATTATGTCCAGCGAACCAAAGTGCAAATCCTCTGTTTTTATCCGTTCAGGCTCTCCATTTTTTATAACGCTTTTGTTATAATCCACGTCTTCCAAACGCATTTTGGAACCGTCATTGAAAGACAGATACACCGTATACCATTTCTCTCCCCAATCATCATAACTATAAATATCGTCTATGGATTTGACGGCCTCGCATGACATGATTTCTTTCACAATATTATTTCTTTTCTTCTGCCCTCTGTTTGCGCCAGAAACAAGAGGAACCATAATTGACAGAATCAATATGGAAGAAATAATGGAAAAAACAATTAGGGACTCTATGAAAAATATTAGGATTGTTTTTAATATTGCTTTTTTGTTCATTTATATAAATCCTTTGAATTTAAAACAAAATTAATATTATTTGATTACATTTTCATTATAAATAGAGGAAAGAATTTTCTTTATTTTTTTATATTCAATTTTTATAAGACGGTTGAATCTGCTAAAATTACGAATCTTTGAAACTCACATTAAATTGATAAGTTGCTCAATGGCTTGGAGTTGTGGCGGGGTGAGGCGCTCTGCCTTTTGAATGAGTGAGCGGTACTTTTTGTAGCAGCGGGCTTGGTCGGCTTCTTCTTGCAAGTTCTGTGTCTGCATAGTAGGATTTTTACCCGTCACTAGATACTCAACGCTTACGCCGAGTGCGGCAGCGATTTTTACGGCGTTTTTCGCAGAGGGCATCTTCGCAGCGGAAGACAAATACTGGTCGATTGTCCGTTTGTTCACACCTGAAGCGAACGCCAGCTCTTTCACAGTCATATCTTTGTAGTTTAATTCAATTTTTAAGTTTTCTTTAAAGCCCATAATAAAAATAATACTTCTATTTGCGTATTTTCAGTCTTAAAGTACTTCCAAAGAAAGTTATAATATTGTATACTTCGATAGAGGTAATAAAAATATGAAGAAACTGGAAAAATTAGCTATGATATTTTGTACAGTTGCTGGAATCGCATCGCTCGTAATTTTCTTGCCGCAAGTACAAGAGATGATTATAGGTCTGGGCGAAAAATACATCGGACGACCACTTAATCATGAGGTTTGGCATGGAAGATTTGTAAAATGGGAGAAATTATTTCTCTTATTTGACATTGTGCTACTTGCTTTTGTTATATATGTTGTCAAGGTGCAAATAGATATTACCGAAAAACTAAATGGACAGATCGCAAATTGCATCGCCATTCTTGATTTGAAAAAATGGGTCGGAATCTCGGCAATCATTTTCCTGATGGCGCACGGCTATCGCTTTTTCAACGCGCTGTACAATCATGACTCACTGATGATTTTTCAAAATGATGTGGACTGGCAGATTTCGTTGGGTAGATTCCTACAACCAGTTTATTGCAGACTGTTTAGGGGAATGATAACCGCGCCTTGGCTAATTGGGTGTGTATCTTTTATTTTTCTTATGTGCTCCGCGTATCTGATTCTAAATCTTTTGAATATCAGAGATATAAAAAGTATGTGTGTGGCAACTGCGATGCTGATAACAGCAACTACATTTACGTTGTCAAATGCAACTTATATTCCATGGTCTGACATATATATGTTCGCGTTGCTGTTGGCTGTTTTCGGGGCTTACATTGCGATAAAGCATAGTAGACATTTTGTTCTTTCCGTGGTTTGCATGGCATTGTCCATGGGACTGTATCAATCGTATATTCAAGTCGCGGTGATTCTGCTCATATTTGATGTGTTCGCCGATGTTCTGAAAAATAAAAATTTAAAAGATATTGTGAAGAAATGCACCGTATATCTTTGCATTCTCGTCGCCGCATTGATTTTGTATTGGGGTTTGGTCAAAGTGTTCCAAAAAATATGTCAAGTTCCAATGTCAGACAGTTATAACGGCATGTCGAATATAGGCCATTACGGAGGATTCCGCCAAATATTGCGATGCTTTGTCGGCTCGTATGTATACGTATTGCGCTCTTTCATAAATCCGATAACAGCTCATAAGGTTTATTCTCTTTTTGCGCGTTTCATGATTCTTTTTTCGGCTGTATATGCAATCTGTCGCATCCTCACCAAAAGCAAACTTTCTCGAATCAACATTCTGTTCGCCATAATGCTGATGGCATTGTTTCCGTTCGGATGCAATTTTGTCTATTTCATTTCGCAGGGAATGGAACATGATTTGATGACATTTTCGTTCGCTGTAGTTCCCTTGTTCATTTTTCCGTTGCTGTCAGCGAATGAAGAATTTGGTGGTAGGCAGTCTTTGATGAAAATGGAAACTATGGTTTATGTTTGTTTCGCCGTGATAGTTTTCAGCAACATCATCTTCGCGAATCAGACCTATATCAAAAAAGATTTGGAGACAAAGACAACGCTATCTATTGTGACTAGAATCATTGATCGTATTGAGCAGACGGAAGGATATGTCGCAGGGGAGACAGAAATTTGCATAATCGGATGGCTTAATGAAAATCCGCTTGTTGTTGAGAAGAGAGCAGGATTCAATTATGACGGCACAGGCAATGGTGCTTTGGTCGCCTCCTTTTATAAAATTGACGGTTATCTTTCAAATTATTTGGCATATCCATATAAAAAATATCAGGGCGAATGTCCGCCTGCTATTGCCGATAGTCTTGATGTGTTTCCTAAAAAAAATTGTAGTACAATTCAAAATGGGATTCTCTATATAAAAATCGGTGATAACGAATAATGTGAAATGATGTTTTAAACTATTATTTGGACGTGCCCGCCGTAAGCGGCGGGCAAACTATCCGCGGTTTCATTCTTCCGCCTACTTTGCGCACCTACGCGCGGCTCATCTTTCCGAAGGCACTTCGTGCCTTCGGAAAGACTGCCTGCGGCAGGTACTCCAATCATTGCCGCAGGATTTTCGGCGTTTCGTTCTACAAAATTTTTTCCTGCAACAGAAATTTTCCTTTGCGCCATTCGGCAAAGCCTACCGTCTTGAATCCGAGTTTTTCGTATAATCTCAGCGAATACGGATTTTGCGTAAAGACATCAAGCCGGACGGCTTTGATTCCGTCGGCTTTGGCCTGCGCCAAAATATGCGAGCAGACTTTGAAGCCGATTCCTTTGTGCTGGAATTCGGGGTTCACGCAAAGCCGGTGGAGTACGATATAATCGTCGCCGCCGTACCGCCATTTTCCCGTTTTGTACGCCTCGTCGCATTCTTTGTTCAAAGCATAAACCGCCGCGATTTTTTTGCGGCTTTCAAAATCATTTTCGTTTTCCACAATTTCCGCGACAAACGCTTCGCCGTTTTTTATGTCGCGCTCGAAATCATCGTAAGCGGGATAAATTTCGTCCCACTGAAAAATTTTCTGGCTGATCATCGCGCTGACGGCGTTTTGAACAAAATCAAAAATAACTTTCGCGTCGCAAAGTTCAGCCTTTCTAAAAATCAATTCCATAATTTTAAGTAGTGAATAAAGTTTATAACTTTATTCACTACTTAAAACGCGATTCTATAGCAAAACGAAGAATCGCAGCATATACGCAAGTTTTTGAAAAAACTCCCCATTCAAATTGACGACACGAATTTTTCACAAAAAAAACATGTGAAAAACTCGTTAGCAAATATTTGATTTGCGATGCAAGCTAAGGTCTTGCCTTACATTCTGTCGCCAATTTGAATTTGTTCTATTTCTTATGCTTCATAAAAGTGCGGATTCCTTCCACAATCAAAACGATTGCCAAGACCGCCATCGCCGAAGCGAAAATCAGTTGGAACCAATTGCCCCAATGGAACGCGCCTTGCGCGGCCGCCGCCATCGCCGCGATTTTGTTCCGCACTGTGAGCACGAGCTGCGTGATTGTCGCGCAAAGCATGAACGCCGTCGGAATCGCGAACATCTTGTTGTTCTTGCCGACATTCATAAGCCACGCCGCCACAGCCATCAGCGCGAGGCCTGCGAGAAGTTGGTTTGCCGCGCCGAACAATCCCCAAATTTGGCTCAAGCTCAGTCCGCCGAAAACGCAGCCGATCACGACCATGATTATCGTTCCAGTCAAAGGAAATGCTAAAAATTTGCGAACGGGACTTTTCGCCGCCTGCCAATTTTTTTCATCCTCTTTCAGGAAAAGTTCGGTGAACATAAATCGGCTCAAGCGAGTTCCCGTGTCAAGCGAAGTGAGCGCGAACACCGAAACCGAAAGAGTGAGCAGCGCGTAAATCGCGTTCGTGTTGTCCGAAAATCCGAACATGCTTGAAATGCCGCGAGCGAACGCCACTGGAGGCGCGCCAGTAAATCCGCCGTCCTTGATGAATTCATTCGAGACAACTCCGACTGCAATCAACGAAATCACGCCAAGCAAAGATTCAATCAGCATCGAGCCGTAGCCAATCGCCTTGGCATTTTTTTCGCTGTCCAATTGTTTGGAAGTCGTTCCCGAAGCGATCAGCGAATGGAATCCCGAACACGCGCCGCAAGCCACCGTGATGAAAAGCGCGGGAAAGAGCGTTCCGATTTTTGTCGTCCAGCCTGTGAACGCTGGCAAAGCAAAGCGCGCGCTTCCAGTAATCGCGGAAAGCACGATTCCAATCAAAGCCAAAAGCATCATAAAATACAAAAGGAACGAAGAAAGATAATCTCGCGGCTGAAGCAAAACCCAAACCGGCACGAGCGACGCGACCGTGATGTAAACGCCGATCAAAACAATCCAAGCCGTGCGTCCGAGCGCGAGTCCGAAATTCAATCCGATTACAATCGAAAGAACGATTCCGCAAATTCCGATGATTGTGGCGGGAAGCGTTTTCATTCCAAATCGATTTGTAAGAATTCCATAGACAATCGCCAGCACGATGAACAAAACGGAAACCATCGCCGTGGTTTGATTGCCGTTTGGATTCGTGACGATTCCGAATTGATGCGCGTCCGCCGCCGTGAAGAAAGTGGCAGCGACGACGTTCACGAAACTCGCGATGACCAAAATCAAAACCAAAAGCGTGAAAATTATGAACAATTTTTTGGAACGATTTCCCATCGAATCTTTGATGATTTCGCCGACCGATTTTCCGTCGTGCCGCACCGAAGCGAACAGCGAGCCGAAATCCTGCAAGCCGCCGAAGAAAATTCCGCCGAGCAAGCACCAAAGGAAAACCGGAACCCAACCGAACACGGCCGCCTGAATCGGACCATTGATCGGACCTGCGCCCGCGATCGAAGAAAAATGGTGACCCATCAAAACGGCGGGCTTCGCCGCAACGTAGTCCACGCCGTCTCTCATTTCTTCGGCAGGCGTTTTTTTCGCAGGATCGATTCCCCATTGCTTTGCGAGCCACGAGCCATAAAAAACGTAGCCGCAAAACAAAACGACAATCGCCGCGATGACAATCAATAAAGGTGTCATAAAAACTCCTATAAAATTCCAAACGCGAAATTTCAATTTTGCGAACGGAATTTTAACATGCGCGTTGGGCAATTTTTTGCGACGCGCACAAAATAAAATATCAAGCTCGTGCAAAAGCGCGAACTTGCAAAGCCAAAGTCATTTCGAAAAAAATCAAAACTCTTCACGCGAATAAACATACCTCGACGCAAGCATCGAGGTATGAAACCCTCCGCGCGAATCAACAAACTCCGATTATCGTTTCTAACAATTTCTTGTTGCGCTCTCAATTATAAAATATTTTCAAGCGGCTGCAATTTTTCGTGTCTGTACTTTCTTCAAGTGTAGCACAAATTTGCTGAAAGCGCAACTATTTTGAAAACGGCGACATTTTTCTATTTGCTTAACGCCGACAATTCGCTATAATAAAATTGTTTTTCGCAATGACAATTAAAAACAAAATTTTGGGAGCGACAATATGGGCGCGTGGAATCCGTGGCGGGGATGCAAAAAATGCAGCGAGGGCTGTTTGCATTGTTACATTCACAAAGGCGATTTCAAAAGAAATGTGAACACCGGCGAAATTGTCAAAACGAAAGATTTTTACAAGCCGATTGAAAAATTGAAAAACGGAAATTATAAAATGAAATCAGGACTTGTCTATTTGTGTTTTTCCACGGATTTTTTAATTGCGGAAGCGGACGAGTGGCGAGGCGAAATTTGGCGAATGATCAAAGAAAGGCGGGATTGCACTTTTTTGTTTTTGACAAAAAGAATCGAAAGATTTTCGAAATGCATTCCCAACGATTGGAACGACGGATATGAAAATGTCGTCGTGTGTTGCACAATCGAAAATCAAAAAAACGCGGATTGCAGATTGTCGATATTTAAAAGCTTGCCGATAAAGCACAAATGCATTACGGCGCAGCCGCTGCTGGAAAAAATCGACATTGAAAAATATCTTTGCGGCATTGATTTGGTCGTGGTCGGCGGAGAGTCCGACATTAACGCGAGGGAATTTAATTACGACTGGGCGTTGGATATTCGGGAACAATGCATAAGAAAAAATGTCAATTTTGAATTCAGGCAATGCGGAACTTACACTTTGAAGGACGGAAAAAAATATAAATTGCAAACAAAAGATTTGTGCAAGCAAGCACGATTGGCGAACATCGATTTTAAGAGCAATCGCTAAATCCAAAGAATCTTGGCTAGTTAAAAAAATGTTATCGTGCTATACTGTTCTGCGAAACGATAATTGCGCGAGATGAGGAAAACGGAAAAATCTATGAAAGAAAAATCATTTCAAAAATATTTCATTTTGTGGTTAAGCCAAAGCATATCCGGGCTGGGAAGTTCCATGACAGGATTCGCGCTTGTTCTGTGGGCTTATGGGCAAAGCCAATCCGCGCTGTCCGTTTCGCTCATGTCCTTTTGCAATTATGTGCCGTATGTTTTTTTAAGCCTGTTTGTCGGCGGCTTCATCGACACGCATAAAAAGAAAACGATCATGCTGATTTCGGACAGCATCGCGGCGGCAGGCTCGTTGGCGGTGTTGGCATTTTTTCTTGCGGGACATTTGGAAGTTTGGAACATCTATATTATGAATGCGATTGTCGGCATAACGAATGCCTTCCAGCAGCCGGCATCCGCAGTGGCGACGGGGCAACTCGTGCCGAAGGAAAAGATTTCAAATGTGAGCGGAATGAATTCTTTTTCGCACAATCTTATCGTGGTGTTCAGCCCGATGCTTGCGGCGTTTCTTTTGCGACGGTCGGGCTTCCGGTTATCCTGCTAATCGATTTGGCGAGCTTCGCATTTGCATTTTGCGTGTTGCTGTTTTTTATCACGATTCCCGAACAGTTTAAGAAAGAGGCGCGCAATTCGCCGTTTGCCGGAATAGCGGAAGGATTCGCTTTCCTGAAAAAAGAAAAAGGCATTTTATACATCATACTTACGATGGCGTTGATCAACTTTTTTTCAAGGCTGACCTATGAGAACATTTTGTCACCGATGATTTTGGCAAGAAGCCTCGGAGACAGCATCGCGCTCGGAACGGTGAACGCTTGTATGGGCATAGGCGGAATTGTCGGAGGAATTATTGTTTCTTTCAAAAAAGAAGATCGCCATAAAGTGGTGGCGCTTTTTCTTCCGGCGGCATTGTCGTTTCTGCTCGGCGACTTGATGATGGCATTTGGAAAAAATGTTTTTTGGTGGTCGCTCGCCGCAGTCGCCGCAAGCCTTCCGATTCCTTTTAGCATGGCAAACCAGCATACTATATTGTATAGGAGAATTCCTACGACCATGCAAGGAAGAGTGTTCGCCGTCAAGAATGCAATCCAATGCAGCACGATTCCAATCGGCATTATTCTCGGCGGCTATTTGGCGGATTATGTTTTTGAGCCTTTTATGAATTCGGCGAACAAGCTGGCAGAAACGCTGAAAATGATAGTAGGAGCTGGAGCAGGAAGCGGCATGGCGACAATGTTCCTGTGCACGGGAATCTGCGGATTTGCGGTGAGCATGGCATCCTGCTTTAATCGCGAGATACGGAAATTAAGCGAATTGGATTCGTGCGGAGGGTTTCATACCCCGACGCTTGCGTCGTAATAAAGGGGATGAAAACCGACTGCAATACCTTATGAGAACAACATACCTCGATGCTTGCGTCGAGGTATGTTGATTGATGTGAATTTGGTGGAATTTCGAAAGAAGACGAGAAAAACCTGTTCGGGCGGAATCTGCTTTCGCGCCAGGGAAAAATGACTTGCCGCCAAGCGCATTCGTTGCTTTTTTCCCGACGATGTGTTATCCTGTATGCGCCGAATAACATCGCGCAAAAGGAAATATGATAAAAAGTTGCCCGAAATGTCGTCAACTTTTTATGGGAGACGGACATGCCCTATATAAAAATCGAAAGCGGCGCGCTGAGCGACGAGCAAAAGACGCTGCTCATAAAACGCCTGACGGAAGTGTCTTCGGAAATCATGCACATTCCGCAGGAATTTTTTACGACGACGATTACCGAACTGCCCGACAAGAATTTCGGCATCGGCGGAAAAACGATAGACGCAATCAAAAGCG
>CAMWIU010000028.1 GCA_947174385.1 uncultured Treponema sp. | reverse complement strand
TTTCCGCCGCATGGTGATTTGACTTTCGTTAAAATAACGATTTGTGTTTCAGCGTCATTTGAAATTCGTTATTTTAACGATTCTTGCCGCAAGGTGATTTTGATTTCGTTAAAATAACGATTTGTGTTTCAATGTGATTTGACAATCGTCATTATGACGATTCTTGCCCCACGGTGATTCGGCTTTCGTTAAAATGACGATTGCCGCTGCAAGATGTTTCGGCTTTCGTTATTTTGACGATTTGCATTTCAACGTGATTTGGAATTCGTTATTTTAACGATTTCTGCCCCACGGTGATTTGAGTTTCATCCGTTCAGATAAAATCTGATTCATACCGATTTGTCAAAAATCTTTACGCGCTTGCGACAATTTTTTCTTCGGCGAACTCTTCCAAATAAGCATATTTTTGCATAATATTAGATGATTCTTCGCTCAAAGCATCGAGCCTTGTTTTGGTAACTTCTATCGCCTTTTCGCTTTTGTCAATGCCTATCCATCGTCTGCCGAGTCCTTGGGCGGCTGCGAGCGTTGAGCCAGAACCGCAGAAAAAATCCATTACAATGCTGTCGGGATTTGAAGATGCGGAAATTATGGTTTTGAGCATGTCGAAATTTTTCTCCGTAGGATAAATCGGATATTGACTGTCTTTGAATTCCCAAATGTCCTGCATTTTCTTTCCGTCTTTTTCATCAGCATAAATTATTTTTCTAGGCACTCCGTTTTCGCTCCATTCAATCAGCCCTTGATTGTCCAGTTCTTCCAATTCTTTTGGATCGCTTCGCCAATGTCTACCTTTCGGAGGAAGAATGCCTTTAAAAGTGCCGCCTGTCACGCCATTTTTTGTTTCGCCCGGAGCGTGAAGCGGAATAGTTGTATAATGCCTGCCTTGCGCGTCGATTTTTTTGAAAAGTTTTTTTATGTCCTTTTCATCGTATGGGATTTTCGGGGAATTCCAAATCATATTTTTGGACTTTGAATAAAACAGTATCAAATCCTTGATGTTCCCGTAAGCCTTGCGCTCGAAATTTTTAGGATTGCACTTTATTCTTGATATGTCGTTCCTGAAATTTTCTGCGCCGAAAACTTCATCCATAATTATTTTTATGTAATGTCCGATTTTATAGTCTATGTGAAGATAAATAGAGCCTTGTTCGCTTAAAAGTTCGCGAGCCAAAATCAACCGCTCGCGTATAAACTCTATGAATTCTTCGCCCTTCAAATTGTCGGTGTACGCAATTTCATCTTTCAAACTTGAGCTTATCGTGCTTACGCGGTCTTCGCCTATAGTAAAAACGCCGTCCGTGGCGAATGGAGGATCTATGTAAATCAAATCAATTTTACCCTTTAAATCATATTCCGTCAAAAGCGTTTGCAGTGCCGATAAATTTTCGCCTTTAATCAAAAGGTTTTCCTTGCCGCTCCATTTTTTATTTAAATAAAGCGGTTTCGTGCATTCAATGATTTCTTTTTTCGTTTTTTTGCCATTGTAAAATAATTCCATAGGAAACCTCCAAAACAATTAAAGTGAATACAAGAAATCACGCAAAACAAGTGCGGACATTATATTTTCGTTCGGATATTCTTCGGTAACTGTTCTGTACATTTTGTTTTGCGTTTCAAGCCAGACCACGCCATCCAAAATTGCGATTTTTATGGCATTTACATTGGGTTCGCGCAAAGTCAATATCGCATCTTCGACTTGCGCATCTTGATGCCCACCAAAATCAGAAAGAAATTTTGCTTCTCCAATAACATACTTTCCGTTAAACCTTCCAACAAAATCCAGTCCCTTATCGCGGTTGTAATTTACAGTCCGCTTTGCCCATTCTTTCATTTTTTTATCTGAGGCATCCAAAATCGCATCATTACTTGTTGACATGAATACGTCAAGCGGGACTGGCATGACGCCCAAAGCCTTTGTCTTGCACCAACGCTTGAAAAGCGGTCCAAGTTGTTGATTTGTTTCTATTGGTTCTGTACATTTTTCATATATTTTGTCCAGCCCCATTTCGTAAAGCCGTCCGCACAAACGCGCGACAGTTTTTGGATTCAATTTTGCCGCTTCAGGGAAGCGTCTTAAAAATGCGATGTAGGAATCCTTAATCGGAAACGAGTCCAAATTCAATAAATACTTTATCAAAACATCATCATCTTTTTCTTCAAAGGCATTTTCGATGAACGACCATCTTTGTTCGTCAACCGTGCGCGGAGGATTTGTGCTCATTGGATATACAGAGAACAGCATATCCAAATAATTTTTCTGATTGGCATACAAAATGCTCTGTTCCATCCAGTAGTTCATGAAAACCCCTCCAAGAAAAAGATTGCGTTTTTTTATTATACTACACTCACGTTAAAATTGAAAGATGTTTTTGTTTGTATTGCCGTCGCATCAGTAAAACCTCGTGCACTTGCACCTCCGCCGTTTTTTTATTATAATCAATAATATGAAAGTTTCGGAATTTTTCTTCAACACTTTGCGCGACATTCCCAGCGACGCGATTATCGCAAGCCATCAGCTTATGATGCGCTCCGGAATGATTCGCAAGTTGGGCAATGGGCTTTATTCTTACATGCCGCTCGGACTGCGCTCGTTTTCAAAAGTGGCGCAAATCATCCGCGAAGAATTGGACGCGGCGGGCTGCCTTGAAATGAAACCGACTGTGATTCAGCCTGCCGAAATCTGGAAAGAAAGCGGACGTTGGGACAAGATGAGCGGCGAGATGCTCACTCCGAAAAATCGCGGCGGACAAGATATGGTCGTTAGTCCCACGGCGGAAGAAGCGTTCACCGCGCTTGTGCGCGACACATTGGAAAGTTACAAGCAGCTTCCGTTCACGCTTTATCAAATCAACACGAAATATCGCGATGAGATTCGTCCTCGTTACGGCGTGATGCGCGGACGCGAATTCACGATGATGGACGCATATTCTTTTGACGCGGACGAAAAGTCGCTCGAAAATTCTTACAACAAAATCGCGCAAGCATATAGGAAGATTTACAAGCGGCTCGGACTTTCCACGATTTCCGTCAAGGCGGACACGGGCGCGATGGGCGGAAGCGGTTCGGAAGAATTCATGGTGGAAAGCGAAGTGGGCGACGACACTTTGATTTTGTGCCCGAAATGCAAATACGCCGCCAACGTGGAAAAGGCTTCGTGCCAAATGGACGAGGCTTTGGACAAGGACGGCAAAGCGCAAATTCCTGCGACGGCGCAAATCGAAAAAGTCGCGTGTCCCGGAGTCGAGACAATCGAGCAGATGGAAACTTTTTTCAAAATGCCCGCGACTCAATTCATCAAAGTTTTGATTTACAAAGTTTACAATTGCGCGCTTGATTTGGAAAACGCGCCGGGCGCGAAATCGTTCAAAAAGATTTCGGACGGAAAAACTTCGTACTATCCCGAAAGTTTTTTTGCCGTTGCGATTCGTGGCGACATCGAAGTGAACGAAGCGAAGTTGGCCGCCGCGCTCAAGGCGAGCGGATGCGAACTTGCCGAAGAAGCCGACGTGATAAAATATTCGGGCGCGCCGCATGGATTTGTCGGACCTGTCGGCTTGGAAAACGTTCCGCTTTTGGCAGATCAAAGCGTGATGATTCAAAACGCGGACGGCTCTTTTACGGCGCGTGTCCACGACACGGTTACGGGCGGCGGCACGAAAGACGTTGACAATTTGCATGTCGAGCCAATCCGCGATTTCGTTCCTTTCATTGTTGCAGACGTGCGCACGGTTTGCCCGGGCGACAAGTGCCCCGAATGCGGCGCGGAACTTTACAGCAAAAAAGGAAACGAGCTCGGACACATTTTCAAGCTCGGCGACAAATACACAAAATCGATGGGCGTGACTTTCCTCGACCAAAACGGAAAATCCGCCACGCCAATAATGGGCTGCTACGGAATCGGCGTGGACCGCACGCTCGCTTCAATCATCGAAGAGCATCACGATGAGGACGGAATAATTTGGCCGATGAGCACCGCGCCATTTCAAGTCGTAATTGTTCCGATAAAATATGATGGCGCGATGAAAGAAGCCGCCGACAAAATTTATGGCGAATTGCTCGAAGCGAAAATCGAAGTTTTGCTCGACGACCGCGCCGAACGTCCCGGCGTAAAGTTCAAGGATTTCGATTTGATTGGCATTCCGCTTCGAATCGTCGTTGGCGAAAAAAATCTTCCCAACGTTGAAATCAAGGCGCGCGCGAAAAAAGATTCGCAACTTGTTCCGCTCGAAGATGCCGCGCGAAACGCCGCAGACTTCGTGCGAAACGCGCTTTTGGAATTGAACTAGGCATAAAAAGCGCGAATAAAAATGTGGCGCAGTTTTTCAAAACAACGTTTGAATTTTTTTAGGAGAAATTTTTATGAAACGATTTTTCAAATTTTTTGCGGCGGCAATTTTTTTATTTTCTCTGATTCGCGGCGAGCCTTTGTTCGCGTTGCCCGCCGTTTCGCGCCAAATCGAAGACGCTTCGGGCGAATATGTTTTTTACCGCGACAATTCATTCACGCGCGAAAGTTACATCGGATTTTTGTATTACGACGAATCCACTTATGAAGCCAGATATTTCGCGCCGCAAACCAAAACGGATTCCGGCGAAATTCTTCCGGCGAAAAATTTGCAAATTCTTTTTTCCGTGAATCCCGCATCCTCGTATTTGGAACTCACGGGCGAACGTTTCATTACTCCGCCGCTTGAAGAAGACACGCAAATCATAAATTACATTCACGACTTGCTTTACGAGCTGACTGCGCGGCGCATAAAACTCGGCGCGCTCGATTTTACCGACTATTCGAAAAGCAAAGTCGATTTTCTTTCGGAAGGAAAAATTGTTCACGATAATTACGCGCAGTTCGGCGGAAATGTTACGATGGTTTTTGATTCAATCGTTCCAATTTTCAATTTGAAAAAAATCGTTGACTACACTGGAAGCGACGCTTTTGTGATTTGCACGACCGGGCGGCTCGCTTCTTCGCAAGACAAAAGTTTTTCTGAATTTGTTCCGCCAAGCGCAATGAAAAATTCCGAAGAAAAAAAATCCGACAAAAAAATCAAAAGTGCGAAGGCGATGCAAATTGAATACACTGCGCAATTGAACGAAAAACAAAATTTTCGGCAAGAAGTGAGCGCGGACAAAAATTGGCAAACGCAAAGCGAAAATATGTGGACGCTCGGCGACAGCGCGTTCATTTTTTTGAGCGGCTTCGCGTTTCCGCAAGAAATCGCGCAAAAGGGAAGCGACTTTGTGGCGGCGCAAATTTTTAGACGCTACACCGCGAGCAACGGCTACGCATATTCGGACTGGAGCGCGCTCGGCGTTTTTGTTGACGGCGAAAAAATCAAAATAAGCGCGAGCACGTACAACCCAAAAACCAGCCGCAATTTGCTCGACATAAAAACATTCGGTCGCGCCGCCGAAAATTTTTACGGCTGCTTTTCGTTTTCAGCGTTCATCGAAGGCTACAAAAACAATCGCGGTTATTACGACAAAATCGTAAAAAGCTATTCTTTTAAAATCGAATAGCAAATTTGAAACATTCGCCAAATTGAAAACAAAAAATTAAAACTGGCGGCGATAGTGGCAATGCAAGTTTGAAGCCATGCGGCGAAATTCGCTCGGACAAAAATAAGATTTTACTATGGACAATTTCACAAAAGAAAAACGCTCTTGGATGATGGCGCAAATTCATTCGGCGGACACGCGCCCCGAAAAAACTGTGCGCTCGGCGTTGCATGCGATTGGCTTTCGCTTTCGAAAAAATTACGCGCGCTTGGTGGGGCATCCTGACATTGTTTTTCCGCGCTATCACGCGCTCATTTTTGTGAACGGATGTTTTTGGCACGGACATTTGATTGGTCGCAAGCCTTGCGAAAAATATCGCATTCCAAAAACCAACACGGAATTTTGGCAGGCGAAAATCGAACGCAACAAAAATCGCGACGCGGCGGAAATCGAACAACTCATAAAAGAAGGCTGGCGAGTCGGCGTTGTTTGGGAATGTTCGATTACAGGAAAAAATCGCGCGATGAAAATTCGAAACGTGAGCGAAAGCATTTCGCTTTGGCTGGAAGAAGGCTTCGATGAAACTTCAAAAGAATTTTAAACCGCGTCCATATTCTCCGCGATTTTTATCACGGTCTGCGTGATGTAATCTTTCGCGTCGCGCTTGCCTTCTTCCATGAGCCACGACCAAAGCCGCATGATTCCCATGTAGCCTTGCATTTCCGGCTCTTGATCGATCGTAAAATCAATCAAGCCGCTTTTCAAAAATTCCGTGACTTGCGGAACTTCGTCAAATGCGAGCACATTGATTTTTTTTCCGCATTCTTGCACGGCGCAACAAGCACCCCCCACTCCGGCGGAAGCAACGAAAACGCAATTTATTTTTGGATTTGATTTCAACGCGGCGCAAGTTTTTTCGTAGGCAGTCGCGTCGTCATCGAACGATTCGATTTTGTCCACAACGGTGAAATCGGCATTGTGCGATTCAAGTCCGCTCACAAAGCCCTTGATTCTTTCTTTGTGGCCACGCATATTGTAGCTGCCTGCCAAAATCAGCACGTTGATTTTTTCTTTGTTGATGAGGCAAAGCATTCCTGCGGCAGTTTTTCCGGAACGAAAATAATCCGTGCCAACATAACAAATGCGCCCGCTGTCCGGAATGTCCGTGTTCACGCTGACGACGGGAATTCCTTTTTGCACGATTTTGTTCACTTCAAACTGAACTTCCGGCGTGTCAAGCGTGGTGAAGCAAACTCCTGAAAATTTTCCGCGCGAAATTTTTTTGATCGCGTCAATGTGATTTTTTTCATCGTATTTCGCGGCGTAAAAAAATTTCAGCGTAACGCCGAAATCGCCGAGTTCCTTTTGCGCGCGCTCGAATCCTTTTATCACTTGGCTGAAAAATGGAATCGAAGCATCGGGCAAAAGGCAGGCGAATTTTATTTTTTGCTTTCGAGCGGCAAGGACTTTGCCCGCGCGGTTCGGAACAAAGCCCAATTCGCAGGCAATGTCTTTCACGCGCGCGGCGACAGCGGCATTCACGCCGGAACGATTGTGCAAAACTCTGTCAACCGTTCCGCGCGAAACGCCCGCCTTCTGTGCAATGTCCTTTATTGTCACGCTCATTTTTTACAATTTTTACGCGAACGGATTCTCATCGCAATAAAGCTGTCCCGCCGGCTTGTTGTAGGCGATGTCGGGAACGCCCAAATATTGGAAAATCGTGTACAACGCTTTTCCGACGTGCCCGAACGCCACCGCGCCGTGATGAGGATAATGCTTTGAAATCAAAACGTGGCGATAGAATCTTCCCATTTCTTTAATCGCGAAAATTCCGATTCCGCCGAACGAGCGCGTCGCCACCGGCAAAACTTCGCCTTGCGCGATGTACGCCTGCAATTTTCCGTCGGCATTCGCATGCAATCGGAAGAACGTGATGTCGCCAGCGGCAATGTCGCCTTCCAAAGTGCCGCGAGTGAAATCGGGCTGGCTGTCTTTTGGCTCAAGCAAGCGATGCTGAATGAGCTGGAATTTTATCGCAGGGCAACTCGCGTCGGAAAGTCGGCAGAACGGAGTGTTTCCGCAGTGGAATCCCATGAACGTGTCGTTGAGCTTGTAGTCGTACTTGCCTTTGATTTCGCTCTGCCACATATCGGCTGGAACGGAATTGTTGATGTCGAGCAAAGTAACTGGCGCGCCCGTCACGCAAGTTCCGATGTATTCGGAAAGGCCGCCGTAAATATCCACTTCGCAAGCGACAGGAATTCCTTTCGTAGCCAAGCGGCTGTTCACATAGCACGGCTCAAATCCAAACGCTTCGGGGAATGCCGGCCAACATTTGTCGGCGAACACGACATATTCGCGCGCGCCCTTGTTCTTTTCCGCCCAATCCAAAAGCGTGAGCTCGAACTGCGCCATGCGCGGCAAAAAGTCAGGATATTTATTTCCTTTCGCGCCGAGTTCTTCCGACATTTCTTTTACGATTTCTGGAATGCGCGGATCGTCTTTGTGCGCCTTGTATGAAACGAGCAAATCCAATTCCGAATTTTCCTGAATCTCCACGCCGATGTCGTACAAGCCTTTGATGGGCGCGTTGCAAGCGAAGAAATCTTGCGGGCGCGGACCAAACGTAATTACTTTGAGTTTTGAAAGTCCGATGAGCGCGCGCGCGACTGGAATAAAATCCTTCATCATCGCGGCGACTTCTTCGGCAGTGCCAACAGGATATTCAGGAATCACGGCCTTGAGATGGCGCAAGCCCAAATTGTAAGAGCAATTCAAAACGCCGCAATAAGCATCGCCTCGGCCGTCAATCAAATTGTCGCCGTGCTCTTCCGCCGCCGCCGCATACATTACAGGGCCGTCAAAATTTTTGGCGATAAGAGTTTCAGGAGTTTCAGGTCCGAAATTTCCCAAGAAAACACAAAGTGCGTTGCAGCCGGCTTTTTTCACATCGTCAATTGCCTTGAGCATGTCAAGCTCATTTTCCACCGTAACTTTGCATTCGTAAAGTTCCGAAGTGTCTCCATAAGCCTTGACGATTGCCGCGCGGCGACTTTCAGAAAGCGAGATGATAAAACAATCTCGGCTCACAGCGATGATTCCCAATTTCACTTGGGGAACATTTCCAATCTTTGCCATAATTTTCTCCTTAAAAATTAAAAAGTCAATATGCAAGTTCGTGCAAAGCCGAACTTGTCAAGCAAAAAAGCTGGCGACATTTCAGACAGTTTTTTGCTTAACTCCTAAAAAAAATCTTTGAGCGAAATATCAATTTCGCGAAAAGATTTTTTACGTGCGTTTGCAATGAAATGAAAACGCACGTAAAAAATATGCAAGTTTCCAACGGAAACTTGACATGATAAAAGTGCCGCGCGAGTTTTTAACGTAGTGAAAAACTCGGTAGCAAGCATTCGATTTACAATGTAAATAAAAAACTTGCGTTCCATTTGTGCGGTGCTTTTATCATAACTCCTTGATAAAAATCTTTGAGCGATTTTGCAACGAAGCAAAAACTCAAAATTAAATCGAATTCAAATCGATATTTTTTCCGTCAAGTCCGACGAAAGCCCCCGCCTTCGCTTCGCTCGTGTCCGCATGCGCGACGAGCCATTTGTTCGCCGCCCACAAAAGTTTGTCTTCCGCATCGATTTCATTGAGCGCGGGCTTCGCGAGATTCGTTCCTTTCGGCAAAACGATAATCACCCTGAATCCGTTGTTCGAAACTTTGCCGCTTTTTACGGCGTTGCACGGCGCGTAATGCAAAGTCGTTTCGTAAATTTGAACGACAGTTTTTGCAGGAACGAAAAACGCTTCCACGGCGTTCGTGTTCAACTTTCCTTTTTTGACGGATTCAAGCGGGGCCAAAAGCAAAACGATGTCGCCTGAAGGAATATTGATTTCGCTTCCGCGATGCCATTCCAAACAATTCAATTTCGTGTTGAAGCCGTTGCAATATCCAACTTGAATCGGCATTCCGCCATAAGCGTTCGTCGAAAATTGCTTCGCGACGGAAAGCGATTCAAGTCCAGCATCGCCCGGCTCGTAAATCACTTTGTCGGAAGGCTTTTCAGTCGTCGCGTCCAATTTTTGCAACAATTCGCCGACATCGTAGCCGCGCAAAACTTTTCCATAGCGTTCAAATTTTTTGCTGAACACAGATTTTATTTTCATAATTCACTCCCATAAAAAGTCAAGAAGAAAGTTTCAACTTTCGAACTGTTAAAAACGCGATTCTGTAGCAAAGCGAAGAATCGCATTAAAACACGCGAGTTTTTGGATAAAACTCGCAGTTAAAATTGTCGCGCTATTTTAGCGGCAATTTTAACTACTCCTCATTATAGAGACAAAATCGGCATTCCTTTCGGATGCTGATTCGTCTTTCGCATTTTTACAGCTTCGCCAATTCCGAAAAATTATTTTTGAGCGCAGGATAAAGCGCGCGATAAATATTGTAGAACTTTTCGTATTCCGCGCTGTTTTGCGAAATAGGATTTTGCGGACGATTCGTTTTTATCACCGCCGCGCATCCGTCCTGAACGCTCGAATAAACGCCAGTTCCCGCGCCCGCCAAAATCGCCACGCCGAGAGCAGGACCTTCTTTCGAAACCACAGTTTTTACAGGACAGCCATAAACATCCGCGAGCATTTGTCGCCAAAGCGGGCTTGAGCCGCCGCCGCCACACGCGAGCATTTCATTTATGGAAACGCCCATTTCGCGCAAAACTTCCACGCTGTCGCGCTGACTGAACGTTACCCCCTCCATCACGGCGCGAAGCAAATGCTGCCTCGTGTGCATTGCGGAAAGTCCGAAAAATACTCCGCGACAATTCGGATCAAGGTGAGGCGTTCGTTCGCCCATGAGATAAGGCAAGTACAAAAGCCTGTCGCTTCCAATAGGAATTTCTTCGGCTTGCTTGTCCATCAAAAAGTACGGATCTTTTTTCATTCCAGCCGCAGCAATCATTTCTTCATGGCAGAAATTGTCGCGAAACCATTTGAGCGAAAGTCCCGCGCCCTGCGTAACGCCCATGACATGCCACGCGCCAGGAACGGCACAGCAAAAAGTGTGCACGCGGCCTTTCGGGTCAATGCTCAATTTCGAAGTGTGCGCGAAAACAACGCCGCTCGTTCCGATCGTCGTGAACGCCCTTCCGTCTTGAACCGTGCCCGTTCCGACTGCGGCCGCGGCATTGTCACCCGCGCCGCCGACTACCGCCGTGCCTTCGGCAAGCCCGGTCAAATCCGAAGCGGCTTTCGTGACTTTGCCTGTGATTTCAGGCGATTCATAAACTTTTCCCAAAAGCGATTTTTCAATTTGAAGCGCGTCCAAAACTTGATCCGACCATTTTCGATTTGGCACGTCGAGCAATTGCATTCCGCTCGCGTCGCTCACTTCAGTCGCGAATTCGCCGGTGAGTTTGTATCGAATGAAATCTTTTGGCAAAAGAATGTGCGCGCATTTTTCGTAGATTTCAGGCTCATTATTTTTTACCCACATTATTTTCGAAGCCGTAAATCCAGTGAGCGCAGGATTCGCAGTAATTTTGATGAGATTTTCCGCGCCAACTTTTTGCGTAATTTCCTCGCATTCCTTGGCGGTGCGCTGATCGCACCAAATGATCGACTTGCGCAAAACGTCTCCGGATTTGTCGAGCATGACAAGGCCGTGCATTTGCCCCGAAAGTCCCACGCCTTTTATTTCGCTCGCAGAAATTCCAGCCTTTGCAATCACGGCTTTTGTCGTGCCGCAAACCGCATTCCACCAATCAAGCGGATCTTGTTCCGCCCAACCGTTCTGCGGCTGATAAAGCGGATATTCGATTGTGCAAGAGGCCGCCACCGTGCCGTCTTCCGCAAACAAAACTGTTTTCGTTCCAGAAGTTCCAAGGTCAACGCCAATTAAATACGCCATAAATTCTCCAAAAACAAACTTTTACCGTGCTCGAGCACGGTAATTTCAATGTTAATCCCATTTTGCAATTTTGTCAATAGTGAATTATTATTTTGGGCGGCTTTTTGTTGCGCTTCGTTTCACAAAAAATCGTTCTAAAAATTGCCGCCGTTCCAGCCCCAATCTTTGTAGCCTTGATACGTGATGTAAACGCATTCGCCGGGAATGTCGAGGCGGCGTTTCAGAATGTCGCAAATTTCCGCCGACATTTTTCTCGACTGTGCGCTGTCGATTTGTCCGAGCGCGCTCAATTCGACGAACGCGCCGCGCTCCAATTTTTTTCCGCCAAAATAAATCGCGGCGTTTTCCTCGAGGCAAACCATCAAATAAGTTTCGCCCTTTCCCATAATTGAAATCGCTTTTCCGAAATCAGTTTTGAGCGCGTCCATTTTTTCCGCATCAAGCGACACAGAAAATTTTGCATTGATACAAGGCATTTTTTTCCTCCTGATTTTTTTAATCATGCGCGCAAAGCAAATTGTGCAAAGCATTCACGCGCGTTGATTTTGCATTTTCAAATTATCACAAAAATTATTTTTTGTTTTTCATCATTTCGACCATTTTTCCGAACATGGGTTTTGGATTCATATCGCGGTCGAAAGGAAGCGGCCTTCCATATCCCGGGAAAAAAGAATTCACCCAAGAATTCCTGTCGGTGTAGCCCCAAAAAATATACGTGTCCACATTCGGCTCGGTCAAAACCAAATCCATCAAATCGAGGAACATTTGCTCCTGATGCGCGAGACTTTCCTCCGTCGGCGGAAGCGGAACGCGAACGTCAACTTCGGTGAACGAAACTCGAAGTCCCAATTCGCCATAACGCCTGATGTTCGCGCGGATTTTTTCTTTGTCAAAATAGCCGTCTTCGGACAAATGCAATTGGCAGCCGATTCCATCAATCGGAACGCCCTTTTCGACAAGGCGTTTTACAAATTCAAATTGCGCGTCCGTTTTGGGATAACCGATATTTTCGTTGTTGTAGTCGTTCAAAAGAAGCCGCGCCTTTGGATCGATTTTTCGCGCGAGCGTGAAAGCGTATTCATAAATTTCTTCGCCAAAAGTATTGTACCAAAATGTTTTTCGGAACGAGCCGTCTTCTTCGAAAATTTCGTTCGCGACATCGTATTCATAAATTCTGCCTTTGTATTGCGTCATCAAAGTTGTGATTTGCTCTTCCAAAAGCGCGCGCAAAACTTCGGGATCTTTTTCCGAAGACAAATAACTCGGATTTCCCTGATGCCAAATGAACGTGTGCCCGCGAACGCGCATTTTATTTTGCTCCGCAAAATCGAGAACCGTGTTCATATCGCCGAAATTCCACAATTTTTTCGTGGGATGAATTTCCGACCATTTGAACATATTTTCCGTTACAAGCGCGCTGAAATTTTCCGCAGTGAATTCGCCGTTCTCGCCGAGCACGTCGCCGATTTTCACTGCGTAGCCAAAATTGACTTTCGCCTTCCGCGCGATGTCGGCGGGAGTTTTCGGCTTCGAACAAGAAAAAAGCGTCGCCACAAAAATCACGGCAAAAAAACTCAAAAACAATTTTTTCATATTTCTTCCCAATAAAAATTTGATTTTAAAATTCATTTTAAATCAAATTCCGAATTTGCGCAAGCAAAAATTTTTGTGCGATTTTTTTGAAGCCCCGTTCGGAAGCGGAACGGCGCAGAGGCTAGCACCGGCGGAAGCGAAAATTCTCGTTCCTCATTAAAATTTCCACGCGCAAAAATCGCAAATCCGTCGCGCTTGCAACGCATGCGATTTTCTGATAAAATTATCAAAGTCGTCGCACAAATTTTTTATAGGAGAAAATCATGAAAACCGAAATTTTAAAATCCGCGATTTCTCAAACCACATATCCGGGACGCGGAATTGTTTTGGGAAAAAGCCCGAACGGAAAATTCGCCGTGGCCGCATATTTTATCATGGGACGAAGCGAAAACAGCCGCAACAGAATTTTTGTCGAAGACGGCGACGGAATCCGCACGCAGGCATTCGACGCTTCCAAAATGACCGACCCAAGCCTGATAATTTATTCGCCAGTGCGCGTTTGGGGCAACCGAACAATCGTCACGAACGGCGACCAAACCGACACGATTTACGAAGGCTTCGCAAACGACTTGACTTTCGAGCAAGCTTTGCGCGCGCGTGAATTCGAAAACGACGCGCCGAATTTCACGCCGAGAATTTCAGGCGTTATGAACATTCACGACGGCATTTTCAACTACGCGCTTTCGATTTTGAAAAGCGACGGCGGCAATCCGCAAAGTTGCCAACGCTTCGAATTTTCCTACACGAATCCTTCGCAAGGCAAAGGACATTTTTTGCACACATATTTGGGCGACGGCAATCCTCTCCCAAGTTTCGAGGGCGAGCCAGTTCCAGTCGAAATCGCGACAGACAAAATCGACGAGTTCACGGATTCAATTTGGAACGCGCTGAACGCCGAAAATAAAATTTCGCTTTTCACGCGCTTCATTGAAATCGCTTCGGGAAAATTCGAATCGCGAATTGTGAACAAAAATAAATAGCGAGGCGCACGGATTTTGCGAAGCGGCAAAGTTTTACGTAGGGGGAAGTCTCCCTCTCGCTCCAGTCCGCTCGCACGGTCTTTCGCTACCCCCTCTGCGGGGGAATCTCCCCCGCAACGCCCCTTTATCATTTCCAATTTTTCTGCTATAATAAAATCATGAAACACAAAATGCAAATCTTACAGGAAGCGGCGCGGCGTGAAGGTCCGCTTTGCATCGGCCTGGACACAGACCCTTCTTACATTCCGCAAAATATTTTGGAAACCTTCCCCTCCCCTGCGGCGGCTGTTCTCGCGTACAACAAAGCCATCGTTAAGCGAGTTGCCCGCGACAAAAGCGCGTGTTGCTTTAAAATTCAAGTCGCGTATTACGAAGCGATGGGCTTGCAAGGAATGGAAGCGTTCGCGCAAACTTTGCAAGTGGTGCGCGATGCTGGCTTCGTCGCGATAAGCGATATAAAACGGGGGGACATCGCGGCGAGCGCGCAAGCTTATGCCCGCGCACATTTTTCGGGCGACTTCGAAAACGACATCATCACCGTGAATCCTTACATGGGATTTGACACGCTCGAACCTTTTACGCAGATGTGCGTATCGCAAAAAAAAGGCGTTTTCGTTTTGCTCCGCACTTCGAATCCCGGAGCCTTCGACATCGAACAAAAAGAATTGGCGCAAGGCGGGCGCGTCCTTGATTGCGTGGGCGCGGAATTAAATCGCATTTTGAAAAATACCGAATCCGATTTTCCAGAACAAACTTGCTCGTGCGTGGGCGCGGTCGTTGGATGCACGCACAAAGACGACGCGGAATTTCTGCGCAAGGCTTATCCAAAAATTTTCTTTTTGATTCCGGGCTATGGCGCACAAGGCGGCGATGCGGAAATCTGCGCGACGCTTTTGCAAGAAGCGGGCGGCGTGGTAAATTCAAGCCGAGGAATTTTGTGCGCGTACAAAAAAGATTCTTCGCTCGCCGAAAAAATGGCGGCCGCTTCCCTCACAATGGAAGACATCGCCGAAAGCGCAGCGCGCGCCGCAATCGCAAGCAAAAAAGATTTGACGAGGTTTGTATGAGCGGATTTTCAGATTGTTCAAAAAACACAATTCCAGTTTTTTGCGAGGCGCAAGTCGAAAATTGCGAGAGCATTAAAGAAGCCTTTCCAAGCGGAAGCGTTTTTTCGCTTACGGTCAAATTTGCGGCGCAAGAAAATTCCATTCCTTCGCCCGGACAATTTTTCATGCTTCGTGCAAAGCATTCGCAAGTTCTGCTCGCGCGTCCAATCAGTGTTTTCAACGCGATACCCGATACCCGTATGGGGTATATTCAAGTTGAATTCCTGATTTTGAAAAAAGGTCAAGGCACGAGCGAATTGTGCGCCTTGCAAAAAGGCGACTTTCTTGAACTGCTCGGCCCTTGCGGAAATGTTTTTCCTTCGCCCGATAAAAATGAAAAAGTTTGCATCGCAGGCGGCGGAATCGGAATCGCGCCAGTGGCGGGCTTTGCGAAAAACTTGCCGCCAAAATCTTATGACTTTTACGCGAGCTTCAAAAGCGGCTCTTACGGAATCGAAAATGTTTCGCCGGAAAATCTTGTCGTCACCACCAACGACGGCTCGTGCGGAATTCGCGGAATGATAAGCGCGGCATTGACGGCGCAAGTTTTAAAAGAAAAAAAATATTCGGTCGTTTACGCATGCGGTCCTGAACCGATGCTGCGCTACATTCAAAAAATTTGCGCCGAAGCGGGCACAAAATGTTTCCTTTCATTGGAATCAAAAATGGCTTGCGGAATGGGCGCGTGTCTCGGCTGCACGATCAAAACGAAAGGCGGACTAAAGCGATGCTGCAAGGACGGCCCTGTTTTCGAAGCAAGCGAAATTATTTTTGACGAAAAGGAATTCGCAAAAGCAAAACCGCCTTTGGAAAAAGTTGACTTGAGCGTCAAGATTTTTTCGCGCAGTTCGCACAAAACGAGCGGCGCAAAAAAAGAGCTTTTTTTGAAAAATCCCGTGATCGCGGCTTCGGGCACTTTCGGATTCGGAGCGGAATACAAAAATATTTTTGACGTCGCGTCGCTCGGAGCGATTGCGAGCAAAGGCCTCACGCTCGAAGCGCGCGAAGGAAATTCCGGAGCGCGCATTTGGGAAACGCCTTCGGGATTGATGAACTCAATCGGCCTTCAAAATCCTGGCATTCCGCATTTTGTGCGGGAAGAATTTCCTGCGATGAAAAAAATCGGCACGTCAGTAATCGCAAATCTTTCAGGCTCGACGGCGGAAAGTTACGAAGAGGGCGCGCGGCTTTTGGAAAAAACTGAAGTTGACGCAATCGAATTGAACATTTCCTGCCCGAACGTTTCGAAGGGAGGGGCCGCGTTCGGAATGACTTGCGAGGACGCAGGCGGCATCACAAGGCGAATCCGCGAAATCGTTTCAAAGCCGCTCATCGTAAAACTCACGCCGCAGGCAAGCGACGTTGCGGCCGTAGCGATGTCGTGCGTTGCGGCGGGCGCGGACGCGATAAGTTTGTGCAACTCGTTCCAAGGCGTCGCGATTGACATCGAAAAGGCGCGGCCTGTTTTTGAAAAAATAAAGGCTGGATTCGGCGGTCCTGCCATCCGTCCAATTGCGCTGCGTTTGGTCTACGAAGTTTTTTTGGAAATGAAAAAATTGCCGCAGGAAAATCGCGTCCCGATAATCGGAATCGGCGGAATCGCCACTTGGCGCGACGCAGTGGAATTCATCATGGCGGGCGCGAGCGCAGTTCAAGTGGGAACGGCGACTTTCGCAAATCCATTCGCGATGATTCAAATCGTGGAAGGGCTAGAAGAATTCATGAAGCGCAAAGGCTACGCAAGCGTGGAAGAAATGCGCGGCGCGGCAGTATGAAAAATTGCGGCGTTGCGAATTAAACGCGCGGGAATGAGAAAAGGTTTCGCGAATGTTTTTCGAAGTCCTTCTCGTTCCCGCAAATGTGTTTGAAGTGATTATTTACTGAATAGCATCAATGTGAATCTCGGAACAATATTTAGACTTGAGGCTGCGGTATTATACTCCAACACTCCATTTGCTTTGAGAAATGCATAAGAAATTCTATTCTTAACATTTTCAATGTTTGCTGTTTCTACATATATTACATCGCCGTTGACTTTTGCAAGAAAAGAATGTTCCGAAAGCCATTGATGTACATTCAAAGACGAGCAATAATAAACACTTCCCTTTTCAAAACTATATGGATTTTCATAACCATTAAATTCCTTGTAAGACTGATTTTCATTTCCACTTAAAACTTGTTCAATTGCGAGCCTGACACTTTTAGAATCTCCATATTGATTTATGAAATTAATCATTTCGTCAAGCGAGCCTGATATTATTGCGGCGGTTTCTGCACTCTGCTTTTCCAGCTCTTTTTGTTCGCGCACTCGTTGTTGCATCGCGGCATATTCAGCCTGTCGCTTTTCTTCTTCCATTTTCGCTTTTTCCACAGCCCTTTTATCCAAAAGCGACCTTCGCAAAAAACCTCTTATACCCAATCCTATAGAAAAATATTTTTCTTTTGTATCCATGAGCCACCCGTAACTGTATGTCAAAAATAGATCTCCTCCACCTGTGGGATAGTCCACAGATTTTGTCCAATTAAAACAGATTTCTCCCCCATAACCAATATATGGCTCTGATACAGTTGCCGGATATTTTGATCCTCCTGTATAGGGTCGGAAAAAATAAAATTCTTTATGCTTGGAATATGCGAATATGGGAAAAACCTTTAAGACAGGATAGTAATTTCTTCTATTGTGAAACAATCTTAATGATAAAGTAGGGGTAACAACAAAGTCTATGCCAGTGTACAATCCGCCAGATTTGGTAGTTATAAGTTCACCGATAGTATTTTGTCTATATTGACTCCAATGGTCTTTATAGTGGATCCATGGAAATTGTAACTTCAAATCCACACCCAAACCTATCGATCCATCAAAAGGATAATACAGCGTATCAAAAAGAATGTTAGAATAATATCCGCCATTTCCCGCCATATTTGCGTAGCCATTGTCCAATCCCCACATGAAATATATATCACAATATGTGCTGGCAGAGAAGATGACAAAAGCGATAAGAACCATAAAATTTTTTTTCATAACTTTTTCTCCATAAAACATATCGCATTCATTGATGCAAACAAAAATTTAAAAAATTCAACTCACGCCAAAGCCCCGCACACCTTGCATTCCGCAAAAATCACGCACACAATTTCAACGCGGCATTCAATCCTTATAATTACAATGCTTTCGCTTTTTTCTTTTTAAGTTTGTAGATTCCATTTCCGAAATATTCAGCTATCCCCATTTTTACAAAAATTCCGCCGATTGTCGTAAAGTTGCATGGACTTGATGCATGTTCGGCCTCAAATTCTGTTCCAAACCATTGTCTTGTAAATTTCTCGTCTGTCGTCAGTTTTTCATAGCATCCAAACAATGTTGCAAATGGAATGCTTTTTTTGCGCCCTGTTCCAAGCGTATATTGAAATCGGTCTTGCCCGATTTTGTCGCTCATTGTCAAAACTGTTTTTACTTTCGGTTTTGGAACGGGAGTTTTATTTTTACAAAGTTTTAAAACATAATTTTTAAGTTCTTGTTCCGTCATTTTTGACCATCCTTAAACAAAAATCAATCTCAATCACAGTTGGCAAATTTTCACTTTTGCTCAATTACAGCAACATTATAACATATTTTGCTCAAAATTGTCAATAAAAATATTTTTCTGCTCAATTATACTGATTTTTATGGATGCCTTGCTCAAAGAAATTCTTGACACTTTTCGATTCAACGTAAAAAATTACAGGGAGAAAAAAAACTGGACGCAGCGCGATTTGGCGATACAAATTGATTGTTCCACTGGCGCGATCGGTAGCCTCGAGGCGGGCAGCTCAAAGCCTTCGTTCGATTTGATTGTGAAAATCGCGAATGCCTTTCGCGTACATCCTGCCTTGCTTTTTATTTCAAAAGAGGAGCTTTCAAAAATCGCGCAGGAAAACGAAGATTCGATGGACAGAATTTTTTTGCTTCACATTGAAAAAGAATTGCGCGAATATTTGAAGAATCAGAGTAAGGCTGTTTCTACAATGCCCCAAAAATAGAATGTCGCGCATGCTGCATTTTCGATTTCTCACCGTATAAAATTTCATTACTCCTTCGTCAACCAAAACTTAATTTTTTTTCAAAATTTCACTCAAGTCTTTTTCGTGAATTCCGATAAAAAAAATGTAGGGTGGTGAGGACCGGCCGAGCACAACCGGGCTTCAGTATTGAAACTTGTTTCAATAACTGCTCAATCAAACCATAGGTAAGGAGATAATTATGGTTATCAATCACAACATGAGCGCGATGTTCGCGCAACGTTCAGAAGGAGTCACTGAAGTTGCAAACCAGAAGAGCATGGAAAAACTTTCGTCGGGCATGAGAATCAACCGTGCTGGCGATGATGCTTCCGGCTTGGCCGTATCAGAAAAAATGCGTGCCCAGATTCGCGGTTTGAACCAGGCTTCAACGAACGCGGAAAACGGCATTTCATTCATTCAGACAACCGAAGGCTATTTGCAGGAAACGGAAGACATCATTCACCGCATCCGCGAATTGGCTGTGCAGTCTTCAAACGGAATCTATTCTGACGAAGACCGAATGATGATTCAGGTTGAAGTTTCTTCACTCGTTGATGAAGTTGACCGCATCGCTTCCGCTGCTCAGTTCAACGGAATGAATATGCTCACAGGTCGCTTCGCGCGCCCGACCGGCGAAAACGTTGTTACTGGTTCTATGTGGTTCCATATTGGTGCTAATATGGATCAGCGCACTCAGGTGTACATCGGAACTATGACTTCTACAGCCTTGGGAATTCGCAACATTGGCGACGAGACAAAGATTTCTTTGGCCGCTCCGGATGACGCGAACCGCGCGATTGGAACGCTTGACCTTGCTTTGATGAAAATCAACAAGCAGCGCGCAGACCTCGGCGCTTATCAGAATCGCCTCGAGCACACGGTTGTGGGCTTGGACGTCGGCGCTGAAAACTTGCAGGCTTCTGAAAGCCGCATCCGCGACACAGACATGGCGAAAGAAATGGTCGAATTCACGAAGAACCAAGTTCTTATCCAGTCTGGCACAGCGATGCTCGCGCAGGCGAACCAGCAGTCGCAGAACGTTCTCAGCCTTTTGCGCTAGAGAAAGTTTTGCATGAACAAAAAAAGTCCGCTCAAAAGGCGGACTTTTTTTGTTTTAAATCTCACATTTAGAAAATTCGCGGATTTTCAATTTTTCCAAACGCTCACACTGATTCCGTCTCCTTGCTCGAAAAATTGCGTTTCGAATTCTTCGTTCGCCTTTAAAAACTCGATGTACTTGCGAATTTTTTTCACGAGTTTTTTCGTGGAATAATTATGCGTCAAACTCAAGTCCTGAACCATTCCGTGAAAAAAAAGATTGTCGCTCAAAATCGCGCCGCCTTGCGCCAAATTGTTTTTGAACTTTTCGAAAAATTTTATGTACTGCGCTTTTGGCCCGTCGATGAAAATCAAATCGAATTTTTCGGCAAAATCAAATTCCATCGCGTCGCCGAAAAAGCAAGTTACGCGCTGAGAAAGATTTTCGCCCGCGACATTTTTTTTGGCTTGCTCGTAGCGTTCGGCATCCGATTCAATCGTGAAAACACAAATGTCGGCGGCGCACTTCGCGAACATTATCGCTGAATATCCGATGCCCGTGCCGATTTCCAAAATGCGTTTCGCGCCGCTTTTTTCGATGAAGTTCAAAATGAATTCCAGCCCTTCGTCCCGCACAATCGGAACGGCGTTTTGCGCGGCGCAATTTTTTATTTCCTGAATTGAATCGCTTTCCAAAAAATCAACTTTCATTTTAAAATCTAAAATTCTTTTTTCAGCCGCGGAAATTCGCGCTCGAAAATTCGCGCCATAAATTCATGCCCTTTCTCATTTGGATGAATTCCGTCGAGGCACATCAATTTTTCAAAATCGCCTTGCGCCAAAAATTCCGCGCGAACGTCAATTATTTGCGCGTTCAATTTTTGTGCGACATTTTTCGCCGCCTCGGAATACAATTCCTGGCTTTGAAAAAGTTTTTCCTTTTCGCCGCCAAGAAAATCCAAAATTATTTTTTCGTCAAGTCCAAGGCAAATATTTTTGAACCACCATTTCGTAACAAGCGGCGGCGGCGTAATCACGATCGGCGTGATTTTGTTTTGCCGCGAATCCAAAATCATTTCTTCCAAAATTTTGCAAAATTCCTCGAGCGGACATTTTTGCACGCGCGGCGCATTTGGATTTTTGCAAACTTCGCTCCATTCAAAATCGCAATCGTTGCTTCCAGATTCTATGAGTCCGAATTCGGCCGCAATTCCGACGCGGAAATTTTTTTGCTGAGTGCGCCGCAATTTTTGAATCGTCGCGCCGTAAATGCTTTTGTTCGCGATTTGAATTCCGAGTTTGTTTCCGACAAGCGAAAGCGAATCGTTCGGCGTTATTTCAAAGTCTTTTGAATCGCCGTTGGAAATCACGCCTTTTAAAATCGAATCGCCCCAAGCAATCATTGATTTGATTTTTTCCATAAAAAATATGCTAGCATTTTTTCAGATTTTGTGCTAGGATGATTTTGATGGAAAACGAAAAAATCAAGGAAATGCTCCTTCAGATTCACGAATCGAATTTGGATTTTTCGGTGGTGCAAAGCGGCAAGGAATCCAAGCGCGTCAATGGCCTTTACAAGCCCGACACTCACGAAATAATTCTTCACAATAAAAATTTCAAGACGGACGAACAGCTCGTCTACACGGCGGTGCACGAATACACGCATCACATAATCGCGGAAGAGCAGCTCGCGCTTTACGGCTCGGAATATTTGTACAATGCGAAAGTGCACACGCAGGCATTTTGGGCGCGCTTTCAGGAACTGCTTTCGATTGCGGAAGAAAAAGGATTTTACAAAATCGACATTTCGTCTTCGCCTGAACTTGAAGATTTGACGAAAAAAATTCGCACGGAATATTTGGAACAAAATGGAAAACTCATGTCGGAATTCGGAAGGCTTTTGATTCGAGCGCACGCGCTTTGCGAGCAGGCGAACATTCGCTATGAAGATTACATCGACAGAATTCTTTGTTTGCCGAGAAATGCCGCACGGGATTTGAAACGTGTCGGCTCGGTGATGGGCTCGGAAAATCCGATGAATCCCGCTCTCGGTTTCGACAATATGAAAATGGTAAGCGCAATCCGAAAGGCGGACGACCGCGCTTCGGCGGAACAGCAACTTCTTGGCGGAAAAAGCCCTGTAACCGTAAGCGAAATGATGAAGCAAAAATCGCGAGCGCAAAATGCCGACGACGCGAAAACGAAATTGGAAAAAGAAGCCCGCCGCCTTACGAAGACAATTGCGCAATTGCAGCAGCGACTAAAGTTTGTGGAGGAAAGCCTTGAAAATATGTAAATCCAAATTTACATTTTTAATGTGCGCGTTTTTTTTGCCGAACGCATTTTGCCAAACTGCGCCGATTGCTCCAATCGCGCCGATAGCTCCGATGACGCAATTGCAAATGCCGCAAATGCCTTCGATTTCCGCGCCAGTACCCGGAAGCAATCTTTACATTCCGGAAAATCAATATTTGCAAAACAAAAAAACTTCGGAAGAAAAAAAAGACGAGCGCGCCGAAAAATCCGAAGCCGCCGCGCCGCTCGAAAAAATTTTGGACGGCGAATCTTCCGACATTTTTTCAGGATTGAGCGCGTGGGATTTGTCGCAACTTGCCAAGCGCGGCGCGCTTGGCAACATTTCTTCGCTTTCCGCGCTTTCGAACAATCCATTGAACTTGGGCGCAACGAATTTGAATTCTGCGAACGGACAAAAAATATTGGCGAAAATTCTTTCCGAACTCGAACAAATAAAATCCGCGCAAAAAGATTTTATTGCCGCCGCGCCTGTCGGCGCAGAGCCTTCGACCGCGCCGC